>JANLHA010000176.1 GCA_024653845.1 Candidatus Omnitrophota bacterium
TTGCACGGCATCAAAGTCACCAGCCTCAGCGGCGCGTTGCGCTAAAACTATTTCCCCGTCGACAGCATTCCCGCCAAAACCGAATTCGGGCTTGGGAGGAGTCTTATCGTCGCCGCGATCGGCCGCAACATCTTCGTCAACTTCACTCTCTCCCATCACTCGCAGCCACGCCTGACCACGACTGATTTCTTCTCGTCGCATAATCTCATCAACTTGCGGTTGACGTCTTTCAACTTCATCCCAAACTTTTTCCACTCCCCAACGAATCACGGCAGCCCAAGCATAACTCTCGGCTCCAATCAAATCCTTAATGGCGTTCACCTTATCTTGCGCTAATTCAATCCATGTATCAATATTTTCCATCCCTTGACCAATCATGATCTGCCAAGCATGAGTTTTTCCTACTCCTTTTTCGATAATTTGATTGACCTTAGCTTCTGCCACAATTAGCCAATCATCGACATTATCTATCCCCTGACTTGTTACAATTCCCCATGCAAGCGTTTGGTTTCCTACTTTTCTTTCAATCTGTTTCACTTTATTTTCAGCGACGATCAGCCATTCGTCAACATTTTCTAACCCTTGACGAGTCACAATTTCCCAGACAAACGCTTGTCCTCCCACTTTTCCTCTAATCTGTTTCACTTTATCTTCTGCTAAGATTAACCAGTTATCCACATTATCCAACCCCTGCCCCATAACAATTCTCCAGGCGGAATTTCGCCCTCCCACTTTTTCTGCTATTTGACTCACTTTATCTTCTGCAGTTATTAACCATGTATCTACGTTCTCGACCCCTTGACTCGTCACAATTCGCCAAGCATTCCATCGGCCTCCGACTTTTTTCTCAACTTGATTGACCTTCGCTTCTGCATTATTCAACCATCCATCAACCTTGTCGACTCCCTGCTTAATCACAATTTGCCAAGCATTCCACCGACCTCCAACTTTTTTCTCAATCTGAGAAACTTTATCTTCCGCTTTCTTTAGCCAGTCATCTACCTTTTTTAACCCATGCGCGATCACAATTTGCCAGGCCTGCCCTCGTGCTCCCACTTTTTCTGTGATTTGATTCACTTTATTTTCTGCCGTTTTCAACCATTCATCGACCTTGTCTGCCCCTTGACCAGTCACAATTTGCCAAGCATTCCATCGGCCCCCAACTCTTTCTGCGACTTGATTCACCTTCAAAGAAGATTTCTGAGCCCATCCCCAAAAATCTTGATTTTGAGTTAATGCACTTCGCATTATACTTGCTGGCATATTAAAATAATCACTCAAGACATCAATGATCCCCATAGGAACCAATCGTCTCAGCAAATTCATCCTGTATGACTCACCTAATTTTTCATATCCTGCAACAATTCGACTCATTTCAGTATTCAAATCTTGACGTCTACCTTCTGACATCCTCTCTAATTGCATCAAATCCACTTCACTCTTCCTGCTCAAAATTTCTACCTCACCTGGACTAAGCACTCCCAGGATTCCCAACATCTGTAAACTCCCTGGTCTCATTTGAGCTAATGTTGCTGCGATTCTTTCTCCATCAGGCAAGTCTGAAAAAATACTCTTTAATTCTTCATAAAATGGCCTAGCTTCTTTCTTTACAATCGTTGTCAATCCATATCCTACCTCTTCACGTTCAGACAATTCTTCCAACCGCCCAATCATTTGCAATTCTTCTGCTGTCACTTGCGGTCGAGTTTCTAACAACCGTGCTAAGCGGCCCGTGTCATACGAATACTGTTCATCTGTCAAATCAAAACCAAATCTCCTTGACAATCTTTTCAAATAATCTTGCTTCAATGCTTTTTTAAGATCATCGCCATTTTTACCTTCTTGCAGTGCTAAATAAAACTCCTCAATTTCTTCCGAGACCTCTCGATCGGCGATCAACCGTCGGAGAACATCAATCGCCACAGCGTCTTGATTGATCATATCCGCTACTGGATTTCCGCGGTCCATCGCGTCAACATCCACGTCGCGCATGATCCGAATCGCTTCTTCGATATGTCGTTGCACGGCATCAAAG
>JANLHA010000177.1 GCA_024653845.1 Candidatus Omnitrophota bacterium
TATTATTGCATTTAAGAAATACGTTATGAGTAATAGCAAGGTTTTTGCAAAACCGTAAACAAGAAGTATACACTCAAATCACTCAAAATAAAAGGATGGCAAATGAAGATAATGAAATTTAGTGCGATTAGCTGCTTACTGGCTTTTGTCGTTATCAATGGCGTGATGCCGGCACTTACTATTGCAGGGGGGCTGATTGATATGGGTTATGGTAGTAGAGGTGGAAGTATGCTGTCTGCATCAATACGTTCAAAAGAACCTATACAGCCAATTCCAATCAGCTTTGACGACGACAGGGCAAAGATAGAATTAGGAAAGAAATTGTTTTTTGAACCCAGATTGTCCAAATCCGGTTGGATCAGTTGTAATTCGTGTCATAACCTCTCAACAGGCGGCGCAGATAATTTGCCAAGCTCTATCGGACATAAATGGCTGTTTGGCCCGATAAACTCGCCTACTGTCCTGAATGCAAAATTCAATCTGGCGCAATTCTGGGATGGGCGTGCAAAGGATTTGAAAGAGCAGGCAGGTGGACCCATAGCCAATCCTATGGAAATGGCTGCAACCCATGAGCTTGCAGTGAGTGTATTGCAATCAATACCAGAATATGTGGGATGGTTTAAAGAAGTTTATGGGGATGAAAAAATTGATATTGACCGTGTCACTGATGCGATTGCGGCATTTGAAGAGACATTAACCACACCAAACTCAAGATTTGATTTGTGGCTCAGAGGCTATGATAGAATTTCCCAATCGGAAGAGGAAGGATATGCTCTATTCAAGGATAAAGGTTGTATAGACTGCCATAACGGTTTTGGTGTAGGAGGAAACTCTTTTCAGAAATTTGGAATTGTAAAACCATACGACAAAGACACCCAGACTCTCGGCAGATACAACGTAACAAAAAATGAGAAAGATACATACGTATTCAAAGTCCCACTGCTAAGGAATATTGCCCTCACGGCGCCTTATTTCCACGATGCAAGCACATGGAATTTGAGTGAGGCAGTGAACGTAATGGCAGAATATCAACTGGGAATAACGCTTACTGAGGATGAAACGAACAAGATTGTTGCATTTCTACAGACCTTAACAGGAGACCAGCCTTCAATTATTTTTCCGATTCTACCGCCATCAAATGAAAACACTCAGAAGCCAAATCGGAATTGATTTTGTGCTGTTGTTCTGTCCCCTTTGTTCCGTGCAGTCAAATATTTGTCGAAGGAGTGCTGAACGAGGGGATTTCGTGGGATGTTTGACACGAACAGATTTTTTAAAAAAGTACATTTAAGGTCAATAATAATCACAAATCAAGATGCGACCGCATTCACCCCACCATGCTTAATTTTGTAGATTCCTTTTTTTCTTGGGACTACCGTGCGAACGGTCTGGGACATGAGCAAATCTTAACTATTTTTAAAACAAAATCAATAATTAAATATGTTGTCTCTGGAATTACATGGCGACATTAATTTTATACCGCTATTATTTCAACCATTTTCCATTCCTGAGATTTTTGGGAAACGTGCCATAAATCGTAATTTTGCTGCAAATTTAGCCACAACTGAGGCGTTGTGCTAAATGCCTTTGATAGACGCAGCGCCATATCTGGGGTAATTGAACCATGTTCATTAACAATCCTGGATAGTGTTTTTCTTGAAACTCCAAGTGATTTTGCAAATTCTGAAACTGTCAAATTCAGAGGCTCTAAATAATGTCTTTTCAATATACCGCCTGGATGTGTTGGAGGTCTAGTTCTCATTTCTCAATTCTCCTAATGATAATCTATATAATCAACATTGTACGCATCGCCTTCTTTAAA
>JANLHA010000178.1 GCA_024653845.1 Candidatus Omnitrophota bacterium
TGTTCATATTGTCCAGAACTTATTCCCCTATAAGCAATTATAGAGGAGATCGCAAACCCCAGCCAATAATTCCCGCCGCGTGGCCCACCTAAAATACCGAACAAAATAGCGACTACAAGAAAAAACATGGGCCACTTCTTAAGCCGCAAAATAATTTCATCTTCGGTTTCGGTTCTTTCAATAAATAGGGACATCAGCATGACTTCTTTCTATTGATAAGCGCCTGCATCTCCTCCTCAAGCCGCTGGAAATATTTCTTTCCCCGCCCTTCGACCTGAGGGATTACGATCCGCAGCTCCTCCTCACACTGTCGCAAAACCTGCCGCTGGATTTCGCTCAACTCTCCTCCCTGCTTCGCATACGCTTGAATCAACCGCAGTGTGTCAGAGCTTAAAATGGTCACATCAATCCCGTCGATGACCGCGCCATAAAGTTCATCAGGAAATTTGAGATCGTAGATTTCTTTTCCTTTCATCGGATCCATCACGAAATTTTCGTTACTCATTTTGATCGCACCGCCGCCAAAATCGCACTGGGATTATAACCCCTGATCACTTGATCTCCCACCACCGTCAGCGGTACACCGCGTCCCCCATATTGACGGTACGCCTCATTCGCACTCGAATCTTTCTCAATATCGTATGATCGATGAGCAATTTTATTTTCATGAAGAAACGCGATCAACTTTTGACAATAAGGACACCAACTCGTGACATAAACATCCACTTGATTAGATTTTTTTGAAGCAGATGAAAGATTGATTGGCGGAGCATACCCTGATGACGAAGAGTCGACTTGTGGCGCAGCGATATAAATCTCAATCTTCTTCTCAGGAACCGGTTGAGGACGCGCCGCCACTCGCTCTTTTTCTTTCTCTTGTATTTGCAAAACAAACGACTGAGCTTCCTTGATATATGCACTATTGCTCGCCGCACCCCCGATGGATTCACGAATTTCTTTGATTTGATTGTACGGAATCCCATAAGTTTTTTTTTCAATGTTCAATGTGATTCCCGTGTCGGTAAGCTTAGTGATCAAGCCTTCCATGGTCTTCCCTGAGTCGAGTGAAACAACATCCGCAGACGCAGAAAAAGAGCAAAGAAAAATCATCAACATTAAAAATAATTTCTTTTTCATACAATCGCCACCACTCTGGCCCATCCCGCTCCGGCGTTTCGTACTCGCACCGGCAAACAAGAAACCGTGAATCCAAAAGGCTTCGGGATTGAACCCAAACTCCCTAATCGTTCCATATGGCAATATTCTCGTCGACGTCCCAGAAAATGGCACGGCCAAATTTTAGACTTATCTTTCGTGGATAAAAATTCACGAAACATTTCAAAACACGGTCGGTCCAAACCAATCGTATCAATCCCCATCATCTTAATTCCCTGATCTAACAAATATTCCACCGCATCAGGCATCATCCCCACATACTTGTTAACGTAATCTGCCGTGCCCAACAATTTGTCTCCACCCGTATAAATCAAAACAATGTCCATCGGCTTCAGCTGATAATTAATTTTTTGAAGAGCAGCAACAACATCATCCTTACGAATCACATCGGGGTATTTCATATGCGTAAAATCCAAGACAACACCTGGACCGTAGCACCATTCCAGAGGGACATCTTCAATCATTTTGGCAGGCTTGCCTTCGCACGTGCTTCCATAATGAAACGGTGCATCAACGTGAGACCCCATATGGACAGATGAATGCACAACTTCGAGTGAAAGCATTTCACCATCAGGAATTTCTTGCGCGGTCGCGACACGCTCGCCGCGATCAAAGCGATCCTGACCATTTGGCTGCTTGCTCATCACAACCCAATTGAAATGCTCAACACCCGCTGCGTGAGTGATACGATCAATCTTGGCATCATGGGTTTCCACAAGCTTATCGTCAATGGGTAAACTCAAATCGATGATTTTCATTTTTAATTCTTACGAGTAGGCGAAGGCAATTTGGATTGGACAATTTGCACAATCTGATTAAAGGTCTGAGTTTTTTTCAATTCACCATCCCCTAAAGCCGCGCCTAACTCTTTTTTGATAGCCACAGAAATCTCTACCAATTCCGTTGAGTCAATCCCCAAAGACGCGGCGAGGGTTTGATCATTCTTGATTTCTTCAGGACGAACGTCCAAGACTTTTTGGAAAACTTCTTTAATTTTTTGTTCAATATTCATTATGAATCTCCTTATATTGGTTGCTCTCGGAGCATGTAGGCTTCATTTCTGCAAAATTAAAACCGAATTGATCCCACCTCGACCACGGTTGATGATCAAAGCGCGGTTGATTTCTTTTTCTCTGGCTACATTAGGGCAATAATCTAAATCGCATTCTGGATCTGGCATCTGATAATTGATCGTCGGAGGAACAAGGCTATGCTCCATGGCCAAAACGGTTGTAATCACATCAAGGGCACCAGATGCTCCCAGCATATTTCCAAAAATGGCTTTGGGTGCAGATACCGGAATCTTCTTAGAATACCCATTGAAAACTTGTTTGATGGCACGCGTCTCTGAAAGATCCCCAACGGGGGTTCCTTCTCCATCAGCGCAAATGTAATCGATTTGAGAAGGATCAAGCTCTGCATCATCGAGAGCGATACGAATGGCTCGAGCCAACTGCGCCCCATCCGAAGCCGGTTCGATACGGTCGACCGCATCCGTCGTCGTGCCATATCCAATAATGTTGGCATAAACTTTTGCCCCTCGAGATTCCGCACGCTTTTGGGATTCAAGAATCAACATTCCTGCACCTTCCGCGATAGCAAACCCACTGCGATTTTTATCAAACGGCCGATACGCCGTCGCGGCTTCTTCATTCTTCGTCGTGAGTCGCCCCGATGTATTGCAACACAATAATGCATAAGGAGTCACAGGGGCTTCCATTCCTCCCGCAAGAATAAAATCATTATATCCATGAATCAGATTTTTTGCCGCATATCCAATGGCCATCAATGAACTCGCGCGATCCGACACAACCGTTTTGCTATACCCTTTGATTCCATAATGAATCGAAACCTGTCCCTGAGGAGCAGCTGGGAACCATGCAGATGCCATGAAAGGGCTCACGCCCTCTCTTCCCTCAATATAAAGATCGCGCAATTCGGTTTCGGCATATAACCACCCACCAATCGCGTTTCCCATAAAAATTCCAGCGCGTTTCAAGTTTTCTTTCGAAAGATCAATCTTGGCATCTTGCAAAGCAAGCTCCGAAGCCACCAGCGCCATATGCGAAAACAAATCGATTTTTTTCAAGAGTCTCGACGAGACGTTGCTATAAGCTTCCAACTCATGCACGTGACCCGCAATATGTGATGGATATCTTGAAGCATCGAAGCGGTCAATTTTTTTAATCACAGACCGGCCGGCCTTGATATTGGACCAAAATTTTCGCTTATCGATTCCAACGGGAGAAACAATCCCCAATCCTGTGATAGCTATTTTTTCCATATGCTCCTCAAATTTTTTTATGATCTGTTTTTAAATCCTGATTTTCTTGTTGTTGCCGATACTTATAAATAACTTTGAGCATGACATTTATCATCAGATATAAAATGACCCCTTGTAACGGGATTTCAAAACTAAAATGAGTTGAAAACGTCCCTCCCTGAGGAGTTGTCATCCACCCTTTGAAAAAACTAAAAATGCCACTGATCAATGAGCATCCAATGATCCCCAGCAAATGGTCTCTTAAAAAGAATATTAAGACACCAAAAATCACAACCAGAAAGATAACAAAACCAACCATATCGGAAGAAGTTGCTGGACGATAGACAATATCATTTTCTATCACTTGAACCTCCTCAAAAGGATCACTAAGTCAGCGCTAATTTCGCTTTTATTTTTTCTTTAAATTCTTAGCATCCAACTTATCTTTATCTCGTCCAGTCGACTCTTTATTTTTAATAAGATCTTCCTTTGATAGGAATGGAATACTTAATTTAGCAATTTCAATTTCATTCTTCCTTAAATAAGCTTCATCAAATTCAACGCCATCAATTTCCGTAATAATATCTATCCGACGGGGTGGTACTCCAATTTGAAGAACAATGGCTTTTTGAGCAAAGGTGTCATTACGAATACCCTCGATAGGAGCGCCAAATTCAATCAGAGACTGAAAGACTTTTTTGGAATTTTCTATTGAGGCTTCCACCCAAATATCAAAATCCCCCGTAGCTCGTGGATAACCATGCATACCCATGGCATAAGCACCAACTACAAGAAATTTAGCTTTATTTCTTAATAAGCTTTGTAATATGTCTCTGTAATCTTCGTTGAGCAATTTTCGGATCCTTTAAAGACCAGATTTCTTGAGTGAGTTCCCAAATGAACGCTACCCGATCAGCAGGGGATGCATCCATATAAGCATCCTCGTCTGAGAATTTTTGCTTGAATGCAATTTTCTGTCTATTGACTTTGATCATGCCAATCTCCTCAACACCATGGCCGAATGAATTCCTGAGAATCCGCTGCTCGTTTTAAGCATACAATTTACTCGACGTTCGCGAGCAACGTTAGGAATATAATCCAAATCACATTTAGGATCGGCCTCTTCCTGATTGATCGTTGGAGGAATGATATTGCGTTCAAAAATGAGCGCGCCCATCGCCAACTCCAAACCATTGGCTCCGGCAAGCGGATGGCCAATCATCGATTTGAGTGAACTGATCCAAACTTTATACGCATGATCTCCCATCGCTTTTTTGTAAGCATCTGTCTCAAAAACATCGTTTTGTCTCGTTGAGGATCCATGCGCATTGATATAATCAATATCTTCAGGATTGACGCGAGCATTGTCCATCGCCATATTGATACAATCCGCCATGGCTTCTCCATCTGCCGGCAGGTCCGTCATGTGGTAAGCGTTACACGTCGTTCCAAATCCTAATACTTCGCAATAAATCCTGGCACCTCGACGCTTGGCATGTTCCAATTCTTCAAGCACCAAAAGTCCTGCCCCTTCCGAAATGACAAACCCATTCCGTCGAGCGTCAAATGGTCGAGAAGCTTTTTCGGGATGATCATTATGCGTAGATAAAACATTGACCGTATCAAACGCTCCAAAGGTGATTGGCGTAATCGGGGCTTCACTCGCTCCCGTGATCATAATATCCGCTTCGCCATCTTGAAT
>JANLHA010000179.1 GCA_024653845.1 Candidatus Omnitrophota bacterium
TAAAACAGGTAAACTCCGGTCTCCACAATTAAACAACAAATCAATCGCTGCCAAATGGGACATAAATCCCTTTTCCGAATTTTGCCAAAGCTGCGGATATACGGGATGCTGATATTCCTGAACGATCACGTGAATTCGGCTCTCTTCAAATTCACCAAAATTGGCATATGCCGAACCGCCTGCACCCGCAATATATGTATCGACATTAACAAGATTACATAACCGAATCAAGCGTTGTGTACTTTTTTCTTCAAGATGGTATTTCGAAGAACGCACAATACGGGTCTTGATTCCCAAAAATTCAATAAACTTCTCAATTAAAAAAATATTCAAGTCAACAAGATATTCCCATTCCCGCTCATAAACCGAACGGAAAAAATCAATATATTGATCAAAATAAGGGGCCTTGCGGTAATTCAGATTGATCGCCTGAAAGTGCGCCTTGCGCCAGTCGGTTTGATTATTGATTTTGACTTCCATAATCGTCTGGCCAAAATCATGAATCACCGGAACGGTAAGCCATTGCCAGCCTTGAGAAGTCCTGATTTTGTTTCGATTCTGCCAGTCGTTTTTCTTGAATTGAACATCGTCGAGGAGAATAAAAATATCTGCCCGAGCGGCCTTATCAAAATATCCTAACCATGGCAAATATTGAGGTTGATGGATGGTGGCGATCATGTGTGTTCTTTGAGTAGATTTTGATAAAGAGAGTCGATTTGCTCAACCATATATTCCACGCTGAATTCTTGAGTGACCGATTTTTTCGCCTGCTCTCCCCACAGCTTTATGAGTGCAGGATCTTTGGCAAAATGCATCATCGCTTGAGCTAATTTTTCTCCGTCACGCGGCGGGACCAAAAGTCCGGTCATGTTGTCCTGAATGAGATCGGGAATTCCCCCGGCCCTTGTTCCAATGACCGGCTTGCCGCACGCCATCGCTTCAATGATGACCCGTCCCATGCCCTCATTAAGAGAAGGCAAGATGAAAACGTCCATCATGCGGATCGCGGCGACAGGATCCCAGAGAAATCCAGCAAAATTCACCTGAGCCGAAATACCCAACGCTTGACAGAGCGTTTCCAGCTTCAAGCGTTCCGCTCCATCTCCCACAATCAGCAGCCGGGCATAGGGATATTTTTTAGCTACGATCCCCATGGCTTTTATCAAAAATTCCACGCCTTTAATGGGCTCAAGCCGCGCTACCGTTCCAAAAATTAAACTGTCTTCAGGAATTTGAAAATCTTTCCGCAGCCGAGAATTTATCTTTTGTAAAGCCGTGAAATCAATCCCGCTGGGAATTGTAACAAATTTTCTTCGCGGAGCAATTTTAAATTGGAGATGTTCTTCTCTCTCAAGATTGGTAAGAGCAATCATCTGATCGGTAATTTGGGCTGTCACCCGTTCCAGACAAATAAAAAAACCCGTTATTAATTTCCCGAAATAACCATAAAAAACATGTCCATGAGGCGTATGCACAATCAAAGGCGTTCCCGCAAGCCATGCGGCCCACCGTCCCAAAATTCCTGCTTTGGACGTGTGCGTGTGAACAATATCGAACCGCTCTTTTCTTATCAGACAAAACAACTTCCCCAAGGCTATAAAATCATTGAAAGGGTTAATTTCTCGTCGCAGTTCATTTATAAAAACAGATCTGACCCTCTTCTCTGCTAACATCTGGGCAATCCGCCCCTTTTTATCCTCCGTTTTTCCGGCAACTAGCCAGCTCTCATACCGACGGGGATCCAGCCGCGCTACGGTTTCCATCGTATTAAATGCTGAGCCGCCGGCATCCAAACGTGTAATGATATGAAGAACTTTGATGTTCACAGATAACCTTTACGCTTTAAATATTCTCTGATACCAGGCTTGAAAGACAATCAGATTCCACAAATACCACACATCGACTAAGCCCCCAGCTCGTTAAAAAGCTCTTCTGTTTTTTTGATATTCTGTTCCCAAGAATAATTTTCTTCAACAAAGCGACGACATTTTTGAGAAAGCCGAGCATATTCTTGCGGCCTTTCTCGATAATACCGACACTTCTCTAGAATTTTCTCAGCCATGGATTCAGGCATGACATCTCGGAATAAGAAGCCCTGATCAAATTGCCCCAAAATTTCTTTCGTGCCGCCGATGGGAGTCCCCAAAACCGGCAGACCACAGGCCAAAGCCTCAACAGTGACCAATCCGAAACCTTCCAGTTCCACGGTTGGAAGAACAAAGAAATCGGCCAGTTGATAATAGGAAGCCAAATCTTCTTTAGGAATAAAACCTGTAAAGGTGACAGAATCTTGTAAATTCAATTCTTGAACGAGTGCTTCAATTTTTTTTCGACTCGGACCTTCTCCACCCATCACGCAATGAATATCTTTCGTTTGCTGGCGAAGTAAATTGATCGCCCGAATAAAATTCTCTAATCCCATCCGTGGTTCCAAATTTCTGACCGTAAAAAGAATAAACTTATCTTCAGGAAGACCTCGTCGTTGTCTCAAGGCAATCTTATTTTCTGCAAAATAAAAATTCTCCAGATTAACAGCGCCGGGAATAAGGCTAATTTTTTTCTCTGGGATAGAATAAGCCGTTCTAAGCTTATCTTTCGTAAATTGGCTAAGAACAATAATATGATTGCTCTTTTTAAGACTAAAATTTTCAATCAATTTCCGCAAGTAAATATTCAGCCAGAATAATGGTTTGTAGAATAGCCTCTTTTCGGGCTGGCGGCTTTGAAGCTCCTCAAAAGACAGAGAATGGCAAGTATAAATTTTAGGTAAAAATGAAGATCCTCTTATTAAATTGACCGCCAATGCTGAAAAAGGCTGGTGAAAATTAATAATATCAAAAACAATTTGCTGGGTAAGGCGTGAATAGAGTTTTTGCACATTTTTAATCGTCGAGATAAGAAATGTTATTGGATTAGTAGAGTTAATCTCATACCGCCATTCATGAACTCCTTCAATCTGTGAATAATCTGCTGTATGAGTGGATAACCGCCGAGTGAGAATATGAACC
>JANLHA010000180.1 GCA_024653845.1 Candidatus Omnitrophota bacterium
GCCTATGCAAGACATCAAAACCGATTCAACTAAAAATTGCATCATGATATCTCGACGGGTCGCGCCAATGGCTTTGCGCAAACCAATTTCTTTGGTCCGCTCTGTCACCGAAACCAACATGATGTTCATAATGCCAATACCTCCTACCAAAAGAGAAATCGCTGCAATAGACCCTAAGAGCATCGACATGGTTTTTGTGGTCGTCTCAAGCGCAGCTTTGATATCCGCCATGTTTCGAATCTGAAACGCATCTTCGGGATTAGGCTGATTATTTAAACGATGGCGTTTGAGTAATGTTTGGGTGATGGTCTCTTGCAACGATTCCAAAATTTCCGGCGAATCCCCCTCGACATACATCGAATCGATATAATCTTTACCTAAGAGGCGGTACATTGCAGTTGTGACTGGAACCAAAATGATGTCATCTTGATCCCGCCAAGAACTGGCCCCCTTCGGCGGCAAGATGCCAATGACCGTAAAGTTGATCAGATTGATTTTGATCGTCTCACCAATAGGGTCATTTTCACCAAAGAGTGCCTGGGCGACCGTCACGCCCAAGACCGCAACTTTAGCACGACTGCGAACCTCTTCGTCGGTAAAGAAACGCCCAACCACCGGTTCCGACGCTCGCATCGGAGCATAATCAACATTGACACCCTCAATTTGAGTATTGGCATTGTTATTGGCGTAAACGACCTGAACGCGACCCGTTACTGACGGACTCACTCTTCGCACCGACGGAAGTTCACTGATCTCCTCCATATCTTGAAAATTCAAACGTGTCCCCGCACCAGATTCCAACGCTACCCCTTGTACGCGTTCTCGCCCTGGCCTGATCGTCAAAAGATTTGATCCCAAAGAAGACAATTGTGTCTCAATCGATGCCTGCGCGCCGTGGCCCAAAGCCAACATGGCAATCACCGCGGCAACCCCAATCAAAATTCCCAAAATCGACAAAAAGGAACGCAATTTGTGCGACACCATCGCATAAACCGCCTGACGGAAAGAATCTAAAAATTTTGCGGGATCATATGTTTGGTGAGCCACTGCTAAAATCTCTTTGATCACCGACTGAGCGTTTTCTGTTGGCTGAAAGTTTTCTGGGACTTTACGATTCTCATCCGAGATGATCTTCCCGTCCCGCATGTGAATCACACGTGTGGCATAAGAGGCCATTTCCGATTCGTGAGTGACCATGATAATGGTTTTTCCTTGAGCATTCAAGTCACGTAAAATTCCCATGATCTCGTCTTTGCTTTTGCTATCCAAATTTCCGGTCGGCTCATCAGCCATGAGAATGAACGGATCATTGACCAACGCACGGGCAATAGCAACACGCTGCTGCTGCCCACCGGAGAGTTCATTGGGTCGGTGCTCTACACGATCAGCCAAACCTACAGCAGTCAGTTCATGTCGAACCTTTTCTTGCATCCCTCGACGACCGGCATAAATCAGCGGGAGTTCCCCATTTTCTAGCGCAGTCATGCGCGCTAAGAGATGAAATTGCTGAAAAACAAATCCAATGATCCGGTTGCGTAGCGCCGCCAATTGGTCGTCGGATAATCTCGTGACATCTTGACCGGCAATCGAATATGTGCCTGTATCCGGCCGATCCAAAAGCCCCAAGATATGCATCAAGGTTGATTTCCCCGAACCTGACGCCCCCATGATAGCGACAAATTCCCCAGAAAAAATTTTCAAGGAAACCCCGTCGACAGCTTTGACATCCACGGAACCGCTGCGATAAATCTTAGAAATATTCTTGAGTTCAAGCATAAAAATTAATTACGTCTTCTTCGTTGTGGCATCAAAGGACTGGTTCCGCTATTACTTTGCGGCAGACTGTATTTTCTTGTTTTCAAAACCACCCCATCTTCCTCACCCAAGCCCGAAACGATTTCTATATTTTTATCGTCGGAAATTCCCAGAACAACAGGCCTCTCTTCAGGCTTGTCTGTTCCCTGGTCAACAAAAACAAAAATTTTATCATTTTCTTTTTGAACAGCATTCGCTGGCAACACCAAAACGTCGTCTTTGCTCTCTTGAATAAACTCCACGTTGGCATTCATCCCTGAACGGAAAAACGCAGGGACTTCCGACGGCATCAAATCCACTTCATAAATAGTCACATTATTGATTGTCTTGGATTCATAATAAATGTGATCAACATCCGCGTTGATCTCGGCGTCCGAATAGGCATCCAGAGTGATTTTTGCCTTCTGGCCTTCTTTGATCTTTCCAATATCGGTTTCATCCACCTGCGCACGAACGATCAAACGGTCCGACAGAACGATCACGGCTTCACTGGTCGTTACGGTCTGTCCAGGTTGAACCGTAGCCACAATCACATCCGCGTCAATCGGGGCCATCAACGGAATCGGTTTATAAACTTCTTGCCAATATTGAAGTTCTTTTTCACCTTTACCTCGTGCCGCATCGAGAAGAGCGGCCCGCTCCGTCGAGCTCATCCAGGCAATCGTTTCACCGCTTTTGACGTGTTGCCCTTCCGTGACTAACACTTCTTCAATACGCCCATTAACGGGCGGCTTGATCTCCAAACGATTCTTTGGCAAAACTGTTCCGGTCGTTGAAACGGTCGCTTGAATATGCCCTTTGTGAGGATAGACAATTTTCATACTTTCTGTCGATGAACTTTGTGGTTTCACTTTACCCCAACCCCACCACGCCAAAAGCGCAAGTCCTGCAATCCATATGACATGACCTGTTTTAATTTTCATATTCCAACGTCTCCCCCTTGGCTTGAATCCAACTGGCCTCAGCCAAAAGCGCATTGGCTTGGGCATTCAAAAATGATTTTTTATTCGTGACCAAACTGTCCTCAATGATGGTCCAGTCATCGAAAGAAATGATTCCAATCGAATATTGTTGCTCAGCAATTTTGGCACGCTCTTGCGCCGCATCCAAAAAACTTTTTTGAACACTGACCAACTCCCAAGCATCCTGCAAATCATTCCACTCTTGTCCTAACGTAAAAACAATCGAATCTTTGGTGCTGCGCTCCTGCTGTTCCAATTGACGATAAACACTTTTGGCTTGGATCACACGCGCGATACGGCCTCCTCCTTCAAATAATGGGAGCGAGACAGTCACGCCCCCCGACGTCTCTTGATCTTGGGGCGGCCAGACGCTATCCGATTTGGCAGCTCCTCCCGTCAACGAAATCTCGGGCCAGGCATCTCCTTGATTGACTTTCACGTCATAAGCCGCGGCATTTTTCTGAGCGATGATTCTCAATAGCGAGGGATTCTTTTTAGCCAAACCTTCAAAATCCGGCTTTTCCAGAACTTTATCACTCACCTCAAAATCACCTTTAACCACAATCGGTACAAATTCTCGACGCCCTAGCTCTTTGAGCAACTGCCGCTGAACAACTTCCACTCGACGACCCGCTTGATTCTTTTCGAATTCTGCTTGAGCCACATTCGCATAAGACGTCAAATACGCCCCACGATGTTCTGTCCCCGACTCATAACGCAAGCTGATCAATTCCAAATTGCGTTTTCGAATGTTATGAATGTCTTCGGTCAGATTGACCAAATCCTGCGCCTTCAAAAGATTGATAAACGCCTCTCTTAACCGAAACCGCACTGTGGCGGATGTGAATTTGAAATTTTCTCGCGCGGCCTGAATATCTTCTGATGCTGCACGCACATTATTTGCGGTCTGGAATCCATCGAAAAGAAGTTGCGTCGCAGAAACTCCGTAATCAAAACTGTTGCTTGACCCGCTATCCGAACTGGTGGCGGAAGCTCCAGCGCTCGCCGTCACTTGCGGAAGCGCTTCACTTGCAGCAATCGCCTTGCCCGCCCTTCCCTGAACAACGCCTTCTTCCGCGGCAATCAAATCAGGATGATTTCTTGCCGCTTCACGCAAACAGTCTTCCCAGGTCAATTCTTCTTGCGCAAAGAGCAGAGAAGAATGACTTCCGACGATCAAAATGCTCATCAAGAAAATTCTTACCGGCACCATAAATCTTTTCCCTGGAAAATAGAATATCCTATTTTCTTTAAAAGCGCACTCGTTTTAAGAGACAACTTCGAGTAAGAGGGGATTGAAGGCCTTGCTTGCAACCATCACTTTTTGTCCAATTTTCAAATTTTGGATTTCTGCCGCGGTAGCAACAACTTTGGTGAGCTGATTTCCAATTTGGACGGTTAAAATGTGGAGGAAATCTTCTTTTTCGATACTCAAAAGATTCCCGACAAATTTGAACTTCCCGCTGACCGATTGGTCTAGGAAAATTTCGTTGGGCGTCCCTGATTTGACGATGCGTCCCTTCTCTAAAACAAAAACTCGGCTCGATAAGCGATGAACTTCGCCGATGTCATGAGAAACAAAAATGGTCGTGGTGCCCAAGCGCTTATAAATATCTAGCATTTCATTTTGAAGTGTTAATCGCAATTCCAAATCCAACGCAGAAAACGGTTCATCAAGGAGAAATATTTTGGGGCGACGCAAAAGTGCTCTGATAAACGCCACACGCTGCTTCTGCCCGCCAGATAGGACGCCAGGTTTTCGATGACGCAACGAAACGAGATTCAGCATTTCCAAGAATTCTTCCATCAACGGTGCATCATCGGGATTGGCTAAAGCAAAACGCAAATTCTCCTCGACCGTCATATTCGGGAATAACGTATAATCTTGAAAAACAAAGCCCATCTTTCTTTTTTGGATCGGGACATTGATGTGCTGATGACTATCAAACCAAACTTCTTCTCCCACTTGAACAAATCCCTCATCGGGCATCATCAGCCCCGCGATCATGCGCAAGAGGCTTGTCTTGCCCACGCCGGATTTCCCGAACAGGGTCACCCACTCTCCCCTCTGGATCTGGAGATCCACATCCAGATCGATGCGGCCCTCACTGGTGACGAGTTTCTTTTTCAATTGAACCTTGATCATGGTGAAATGCTCCTAATGCCCTTTCTGCTCAGAAAGTTTAAAGAGAAGAGAATCACAAAAGAAATCGTAAAAAGAATGGTCGAGTAAAAATGAGCATTCGCGTAATTTAGACTCTCAACTTCACCAAAGATGGCAATCGAGGCCAACCGTGTTTCGCCGGGGATGTTGCCGCCAATCATCAGAACCACTCCAAATTCACCAATGGTATGCGCAAAACTCATCACAACGCCTGTCAAAAGAGCCGGCTTGACGTTGGGAAGAATCACTCTAAACAAAGTTTCTCGTCGGGTCTTTCCCAAACTGTAAGATGCTTCAATCAGAGACGAAGAAAAACTCTGGAACGCAGATTTGAGCGGGTTGACCATAAACGGCAAACTGAAAATCACCGATCCAATCACCAAGCCTAAAAAGGTAAAAACGATTCTTGTGTGTAAAAACGTCTCAAAAAAATTGCCGATAGGGGCTCTTGGACTGAACA
>JANLHA010000182.1 GCA_024653845.1 Candidatus Omnitrophota bacterium
TGATGGGGATTCTTTATTATCGATTCACGAAAGATTTCCCCGAGGGCAACATTGAAGAATTACGGGCTCAAGGGAAAATGTCTTCGAAGGCGACTGTGAAGGGCGCGTTTAGGGCGGCATTGAAAGATCGACGAGTTTGGGCGCTTTTTTTCATTTATGCGGCAAGTTTTGGAGTCGAGCTGACAATCAATAACATGGCCGCCTTGTATTTTACAGATCGGTTTTCTTTGTCGATCACAACAGCAGGTTTGGTGGCTGGAATTTTTGGATTGATGAATCTTTTTGCTCGGGCGTTAGGTGGTATTATTTCGGATTGGTGTGCCCAGCGAGGAGGATTGAAGGCTCGCGTGACTTTTTTAGGGGTTTCTTTGTTTATTGGCGGCATCCTTTTGATGGTTTTTTCTCAAATGACCGTGTTGCCTTTGGCGATCGCCATGATGATGACGTTTGCCTTGTTTATCAAGATGGCCAATGGCGCAACATATTCAGTCGTTCCTTTCATCAATAAAAAAGCTTTGGGCGCAGTTTCTGGTATCATCGGTGCGGGAGGCAATCTGGGAGGCGTGATCTTTGGGTTTCTTTTCCGGGCAGAATCGATGAGTTACGCAACAGGCCTCTTTTGGCTAGGAATGATTGTGACCGTCACGTCGCTGGTTGCGGTAGCCGTTAAATTTTCTCTGGAAGATGAAAAAGAAACCAAAGAAGCGTTCGAGGCTGCGCGCCGTCAACTTGTATCAGTGCAACCGATTTTAGAGGAATCTGTTCGTTGAGATTTTTGAAAGGAGTCGTCGATGAATCGTCAAAGTTTTATGATCGCTGCATTCGCTGCTGTGTTTCTTTCTGGAAGTGCTCTCGTCGAAGCTGGAGAAAGAATAAATCAATATCTGCCCCAGTGGATCAAGGCAGACCTGGAATTTCGTTACCGTTTGGAATATCGAAACAATTTTGATTTCAATGATTCCAAAGACGACGAAGATCGTTTTGATCTTTTGCGCTCGCGGTTGAATCTTCAATGGATTCCCCACAAACAGTTCAAAGTGTTCAGTCAATGGCAAGATTCTCGGATTGCGAATTATAAATTTCATAATAAGGTGGCATTTGAAAATCAAATAGATTTGCGTCAACTGTACGCAGATGTGGAGCAGCCATTCACTGACGGGCCGATGGGCTTGAATAAAATTTTGGTGCGGGGTGGGCGTCAGGAATTTTCGTATGGTGGTCAGCGATTGTTGGGCGGATTCAATTGGTCGAATGTGGCCCAAACGTTCGACGGAGGGAAGGCGGTCTTATCTTTTGAGCCGTACAAATTTCAGGTGGATGTTTTGGCCGCGGAATTAACCCCCATCAAGAGCCCGCGGGAAACCGACGATCTTTTTGATGACTCCTCGGAAGACGAGCTCGCTGGATATTACGCGACGTATAAAGGCATCAAAGACACCACGGCTGAACAATATCTTTTTTGGCGTGGCACCGATAAAAATATTTCCTTTGGACCCAATGGAACGGCTGAACTGGATGAATTCACCATCGGTGGACGTCTTAAAGGGCCTTTACCGCAGCGACTCGACTACGAGGTCGAGTTAGCCAGGCAGTGGGGGGATTTTGGCAGTAAAGATGTGGCTGCCATGATGGGGATTGCGATCTTGGGTTATACTTTTGATCATGCATGGAATCCGCGAATGGCCTTTGAATTTGATTATGGTTCGGGCGATAGTGATCCCGCGAATGGAACTCGAAAGACATTTGATAATTTGTATCCGACGAACCATTTGTTTTATGGGTACATGGATTTGATCAGTCTTCAGAATCTCAACAGTTATGCCTTTCAGTTGAGTGCAAAACCAAATAAAAAATTGAAGTTGCAGGCTGATCTGCATATGTTGTATCTCGATACTCCTAAAGATTCGTTGTACTCGGCAAGTCGTGCGGTCACCCGGACCGCCGTAGCCAGTGCCAGCGATGTCAGTTCTCATGTGGGGCAGGAACTCGATCTCCTCATGGATTATAAGC
>JANLHA010000189.1 GCA_024653845.1 Candidatus Omnitrophota bacterium
TGTTCAACAACAGTTTGCACGAATGGTGGAAGAAGGCAGAAATCGTGGAGGAAATATTTTTATCGGTGACGCCCGCATGGATAATACGGTGACCAGAACCAATGATCCGTTTAATGAGGCTCAGGCTGAGCTTTTAGGACTGGCAAAGGACAACGGCAAAAAGTTGGTTGTTCTGGAAAGAACCGGGCGCAATCACCTCATTCTTGAACCCGAGAAAGGGTTGGATTCGCAAGTTGAGATCAGTGCCGGACAATTTAATGAGTTGATGAGAGGTGGTACGATCAAATTGGCCAATGGCACAGAAGTTAAGGGAACACAAGGAGATTTTGTGGTGCTGGTTTCGCGTTCTCGGGCTCGTGGGGAAACGATTTATGCTCGTGAAAAGGATAAGAAATTCATTTTGGCTGATCAGATGACGGATAAACAAACCATCGAACAGTTTGGAAACCGTGTGCGTGGGTTATATGAAGGAACGGTGAATTCTGAAGGCAAGGCCGAAGGAGGAACCAATTTCTTAAAGAAAATTGACAAAGAGTTGGTTGTTTTGGGAGGCAGGGAAGATCAGTCTTTCAGTGAATATGCCGATATCGCTGAACATCATTTGACTCGTGTCAATCGAGAGATTGCCGCCAAGAACCGTTTGGAATTGACCCAAACCTTCCAGCAAAATTATTTGCGTGACTTGAGGATGGAAATTGCTCGAGATTCGACGATGGGTTCCAAAGAAAAAGAACAGGCCAGACAATTGCTTGAGGCGATTGAGACAGGTCTTTTGAAATCCAACTCCATCTTCCGTCATCAAAATCTTGAAGGACGAACCGTTGAAACTACGGATCATATGCAATTGACGTTCAAGCATATGATGGATGGCTTGCAGGGAGCGTTGGGTCGAGAGGGAGATTTGTATAAGGGCTTGAGCAAAGAGTTGCAAGCCAAAATTGATGCGGAAGTGCATAACGTCGGTGATTTGAAAATTGAATTCGCCCGCGCGCCTGAATCCGAAGCCAGATTTGAGAAAGGTCAGGAGCAGCGTTTTGAACCATTTGAAAGTCAAGGATTGCTCAAGGTCAGAACGCCTACAGACTTGGCCAGAGCCTTGGGAGAGGTGACTCCGACTAGTCACATCCCTAAATTTTCACCAGGTTTCCGTCCAGACGGGATGTTGGCGATTGAGCGTTCAACGGCGCGAGGCGCAAGCGAGGCGGGAGAAAATGCCGGTCGAGAAACTCAGGTTGTTCGACGAATGGCTAAACAAGGAGCGGGTAGCAAGACCTTAAGTGTTCATAATACAAATCCTTATGCCGTTGTTTACAATTTGGCTCATCCTAAAGCCGAGAAGCCAGAGAATGTGACTTTGCAGCCTGGCCAAATTTTGAATTTGGAAAATAATTTGGTTTATAACCATGATGCTAATCTTGCTCTATCCACAAGCTCATCGCTAGCAGATCAAGGATACGAACATCCTGGATACAATGAAGATGAGCCTGTTGCAATTTTGATCAATGTGCGTAGCAAGAAAGACGAAGATTCGTTAACTATTGCTCCGATCGAAGGTGATCAAGCCTTCCTTCTCGACGACGCGCCGACATTCCACGTTCAGTCTTCAGGCGGAACAACGGTGTTGCCAACGAGAGTTGCGATTCAACTTCAGCGAAATGATAGTAAGCGCTTGACCGGAGAATTCCAATGGCAAGAAGTTCCTGATTTCGAAAATGGCCAAATGAAAATGGGCAGCGATGGCCAGCCTCTCATGCGTCGAGTACCAGTGACTCAAACACAAATTGCCCAAGACATGGATTTGAGTGGGACGATTTTGAAGAAGGGCGATATCATCGACGGAGTGCAAGTTTACAGAGGAGATGCTGACCAACGCTTGATTCGTGTGGTGGTGGATCAAAATGACCGTTCGGCTGTCAAATATGCAATGCGCGCGATCAAGCCCACTTCTGATTCCGATGATGCCGATGACAAGAATAGTTATGAAGTTCTCGAAGTGCGGGACAACAAAATTTATGAACCCATTGGCCGCACTGTTGCGGTACGGCCATCGAGCTCATCGACGGCTGCGTTGCGAGCTCAGTTGCAAGGACGCGTTCAAGAAGGTCAGAAAGCTTTAGCCGTGGCTGATAAAAAAGCGGCAGAGGCTCGACAAGAAATCTCAACAGCTCATCAAGAATTGAGCCAATTTAATGTTGCCGTGGCCAGCGGCCAGAAACAACAAGAGGTTGATCAGGCGCGAACTCAATTGAGTCAAGATCGCCGCGTTCGTCGAGACCGGCACGCCGAAGCCGTGCAGCAACACAATCAAGCCAGGACAGCACAGGCCGAAGCCAGTGTCAAGGCGATTGAAGCTATCCAACAATTGGATTTGAGTTCTGAAGAAATGACGCCGAGATTGCAGCAAGCTGTGCAAGTGGCGCAATCGTTCCGTCGAGCACAAGAAGAACGCGCGATGGTCGCTCGCGTTGAAACAACACAAGCCAGATATGCTCAAGCTCGCGCTCAAAATCAAACTGCACAAAAAGATTTGGCGGCTGCCGAAAAAGCTTCTGAAAGATATAGCAAGGCTGTGAAGTCAGGACAAATCGCAGATCGAGAAAGTCAACATGAATATCTTGCTAAAAAGTATCAAACAGCGGTTCTGCGTGCCAATGAAACTCAAAAAGAGGAAGATGTCGCCCGTGGTGAATTTTTCCAAGCTCTCGCGGGGAAAGAAAGTTCTGCGGCGGACATCATTGCCTCTAAGAGTCGTATTGAAACAGCTCTCAATGCGGCAACCGATGATGTCGTTGCTTTGGCAGAGAGAGGGACGTTAAGTGCTGTGGCCAATCAGTTGTCGGTCAAAAATTTTGAAGCTGTTGCAACGGCTGCGGCCACGCACTTGCGACTTGAGCAGCGAGTCAATGTGACGAGCGCTCGACATGCCCAAGCTCGTGCTCAAAATCAAGCGGCACAAAAAGATTTGGCGGTTGCTGAAAAGGCTTCGGAGGGATATAGCAAGGCTGTGAAATTAGGACAATTTGCAGGTCGAGAAAGTCAGCATGAACATCTTGCTGAAAATTATCAAGTGGCGGCTTTACGTGCTAATGAAACACAGCGTGCTGAAGATGCTGCTCAACAAGATTTCTTAAAAGCTCTTGCCGAACAAGAAAAAGAAAGCCCTGCACGCAATAATCGTTTGGTAGATGTGCCTCTGGCCGAACGTCGCGTGAATGTGGCTCAAAATATTGAAGGACTTGTGGCAGAAGTCGCGCCTCTCCAGCAAAGAACTAGGACGACGAATCTGGTGGCGACTCGTGCTGGGAAGCACTTGAGCGAGGTGCAAGGAAAGAAAATTGAAGGTATTGATGCCCAGCGAGCTCGTTTGACCGAGCGCTTACAAAAAGCCGAAGGGACGGCTC
>JANLHA010000191.1 GCA_024653845.1 Candidatus Omnitrophota bacterium
TAAGACCACAATCTTCTTACGTTTTTCCGACGAACGTGCATCCATTTTTTCATTTTCAATCACCGCTTCATCTTCGCTCTCATATGTCGAATAATAATACGGCGTATAAGCTTCAAACTCCGCCGCACAGGTATCAACCTGCTTGAACGTCGCGATGATTCCTAGACCTTTTCGTAATTTTCTGACCTCGACTTCCGTCATGCGCATGATCTGGGCCAATTGGGCGTCGCTAAATCCATATTCTTTGGCTTGCCGCAAAAGCGTTGCGTCTAAATTTTTATTTTTCTCAAACGACGCAATCAACTGGTTCTCAAAATTCAAGATTTCTTCAATATGAGCGATGAACCAGGGATCAATTTTGCTCAACTTCGCCACTTCGTCGACCGACATTCCCTTTTGCAACGCGTATTTGAGATAAAAAATTCTCGAAGCGTTAGGTTCTTGAAGTCGCAATTGGATTTTTTCATCAGGGATGTTGCGATAATCCAATTTGTTATCCAAGCCGACATGGCCAATCTCTAATCCACGCAGCGCTTTTTGCAGCGCTTCTTTGAACGTGCGGCCAATCGCCATGGTTTCTCCGACGGATTTCATCTGCACGCCCAAGATGTCTTTGGCTTCCGGAAACTTTTCAAACGTAAATCGCGGTGCCTTGACCACACAGTAATCAATGGTGGGCTCAAAGGACGCGGGCGTCTCGCGCGTGATATCATTTTGAATCTCATCGAGCGAATATCCAACCGCAAGCTTGGCCGCAAATTTGGCAATCGGAAATCCCGTCGCTTTACTGGCCAACGCCGAACTGCGGGACACACGCGGGTTCATTTCAATAACGACCATGCGCCCATCCTGAGGGTTGATCGCATATTGGATGTTGGATCCACCGGTCTCGACACCAATTTCACGAATCAGTGCGAGTGAGGCATTGCGCATCTTCTGGTATTCTTGATCTGTTAAGGTCTGCGCGGGAGCGACGGTAATGCTGTCGCCAGTATGCACCCCCATCGCATCCAAATTTTCAATCGAACAGACAATGACCACATTGTCTTTGCCATCTCGCATGACTTCAAGCTCATATTCTTTCCAACCTTCGATCGATTCCTCGATGAGGATTTCATGAATCATGCTACTTTCAATCCCCAAGGCTGCCATGCGTTCAAAATCTTCCGCGTTACGAACGATTCCGCCACCGGTTCCGCCCAACGTGAACGAAGCGCGGATGATCAAAGGAAACCCAATTTCTTTCGCCGCTCGACGAGCTTCATCCATATCATGTGCAAACGCGCTACGAGGAACATCGAGGCCAATGCGCAACACGGCTTTCTTAAATTCCTCGCGGTCTTCGGCTTTTTTGATGACATCGTAATTGGCACCCAACATTTTCACATTGTATTTTTGTAAAACTCCGCCTTCCCAAAGCTTCATCGCCAAATTGAGCGCAGTCTGGCCGCCCAGGGTTGGCAAAATGGCGTCGGGACGCTCTTCTTTGATGATGTATTCGATGAATTCGGGAGTTAAGGGCTCGATATATGTTTTGTCGGCAAGTTCGGGGTCGGTCATGATTGTCGCCGGATTGGAATTAGCGAGAACGATTTCATAACCTTCTTCTTTGAGGGCTTTGCATGCTTGCGTTCCAGAATAATCGAATTCGCAGGCCTGACCAATGACGATTGGTCCCGAACCTAACAATAAAATCTTTTTGATGTCGGTGCGTTTTGGCATAAATTTATTTAATTATCATGGGACCATAGAGGCAACCCATTCGCTCACACGAACGCCATCTTCACTAGAATTGAAAACCTTATTGAAGACGACGTCCGGAGTTCGCTCATGAATTACCTCTATGGTCCTTAATCATTTTTAATTTAATCTACGGTTCTCTTCCATCATCTTAATAAAATCTTCAAACAAATACTTCGCATCCTGCGGCCCGGGACAAGCTTCGGGATGGTGCTGCACTGAATACAATGGATATTTCTTATGCTTGATTCCCTCAACGGTATTGTCATTCAAATTCAAATCGATCATTTCCACATCATTTTCCGAGAGGCTCGTGATATCCACGCAGAATCCATGATTTTGCGACGTGATCCCAATGCGATTATTCGTCAAATCCTTGACCGGATGATTCGCGCCATGATGTCCGAACTTCAGTTTGTATGTGCGGCCACCCAAAGCGAGCCCGACAATCTGATGCCCCAAACAAATCCCAAATGTGGGAACTTTGCCGAATGACTTTCGCACCGTTTCAATCACATAAGGAACTGCCGCCGGATCCCCCGGCCCATTCGAGAGAAAAAGCCCGTCGGGGTTGATCGCCAAAATCTCTTCTAACGTCACCTTCGCTGGAAACACATGAACTTCGCATCCCAAGCGGTTCAAAATCCGCAAAATGTTGAATTTGATCCCGCAATCGATCGCAGCGACCTTAAAACGCGTCTCTCCCACCGCGGGCCAAACTTTCTTGGTCACCGTGGTCACAGTTTTGACCCAATCCGCCCCTTCCATCGAAGGAACTTTGGCAAGTTTCTGCGCCAAACTTTTGGGATCGAAATCTTCGGTCGAAATCATCGCCTTCATCGCTCCATGCAGGCGCAAATGACGCGTCAGGGCACGGGTATCAATGCCTTCGATGGCTAAAATTTTGTTTTTATTAAGATATTCGATGAGACTTTGGGTCGCACGAAAATTGGAATGTCGACGGCAAAACTCTTTGACCACAAAGCCTTTGACATGAACACCATCAGACTCGACATCCTCTTCGTTGACGCCATAATTGCCAATAAGAGGATACGTCATGACCACAATCTGACCGGCGTAGGAAGGATCGGTCAAAATTTCTTGATAACCGGTCATGGAGGTGTTAAAGACAACTTCTCCTGCGGTGTCTCCGGTTACAGCAAGGGATCGACCTAGAAAACTTTTTCCGTCTTCTAGATAAAGGATGGCTGCCTTCATGACTTAAAATCGTGGAATTCTTTCAATTAGATACTACGGTAGGAATCCCTTTCCCAGGGCCCTGATCAATATAACATTGAGTCTTTCTTTGTCAAGGAATATTCCCGCTTGGGCGCGGTCTTCGGAGCAGAATCCAACCCCAAGATGGCCCGAAGATTCGTCGCTGGCGAAATCTTAATGATGACCGGGGTCAAACCGTCAATATGGATCTTTTGAAAATCCGGAACGCCTCCAGGGATAGGGACTTTGGCCCCCTCTTCCTCGATATTCAATTTCTGCTCAACTGGGTTAAAATCAATACCCCCAGGAATATTGAGTCGACCACGGGCGCCATTGACGGCCGCAGAGTTCTCTTCATGCGGTTGCATTTGACCGCGCTCGACTGTTTTTCGGACCTTTAGCACAACGAACATTCTGGAATGGGAAGAATAAGAAATTTCTTCTCTGGCATTGGAGTCAGGGTAATCCGCAGGGCGTTCTAACTCAGAAACTTGATATTCGTACTGATTATCTTGGTCAGATAACCTTCTCAATCGTTCGCGAGTTCTCTTCATAATCTCTGGGGAATCTGTATCAATATCACTTTGCGCAAATGTCAGCAACAAAATCCCATCGGGCTTCAGAATCTCGACGGTAGGATCAATCAAATCGGTATTAATAATATTGTTGATAGTAATTAAATCTTTAGATTCGGGAGTTAATCCAACGCTTGCTCGATCCTCCGCATACAAAATATCTGCCCTTCGGACTTTGCCTGCTTTCTCAGCGTCGAGATTAATCAATGCATTATCGATGCTGACACTATCTTCAGCGAGCTCAATTCCAGTACCAGATAAAGCTGCTTTGAGATTCTCAGCAAACTCTCCTTGAGGGCCACTGGCAATATCGGCAAAAGAAATACGTTTTCGACCTGGGAATTGAGATTGAATAAAGGTTGCAAATCGCCACGACAGGCGCCCTCGTGACGCATGTGGCGCCAGTTGTACCGCCGCTTGAATTTGTGGAATAAGCTTTGTCACATGAGGATCTGAAGCCGATCGAGGGACAGATCGGAAAGATTCAAGAAGAGATAAAATTCTTTCTGCCTGAGCTCTTGCATTTTCACGAAGAACGTATGGCTTTTCTGTTCCTGCCCCTTGTGGACGTTCAATGAGTCCAAGACGATTCAAAACTGCGAGGTCCGGCGCAATGGTACGCGCCGATCGATTCAAGCGACGAGCAATTTCAAGTCGGGTGAGTCCCTGCCCGTCAGACGGCGCCTCAAGCAACGCCTGAAACACTCCCGCCGGCGAGCCGGGCGGCTGAGGTCTTTGAGAGGCGATGGCAATGGGTGGTAAATCCTGGGCTGCCGTTAGATCCATCCCCATCTTAGACCGCCCTGATGGCTCAAACCCCGAGACTCTAAATCCTAAACTTTCAAAAAAACCTCTTCTCCCATTAACACTTCCTATCAAAAATTCTTTGGATTGGTATTGTTTTGCCAAACGCAGAGCTAACCCCATCAAAGAGCGTCCAATATAACGATGACCATTTTTCGTCGCAAATAAAGCCTCATGCTTGGGCTGCCAATCTCCACCATGAGCATGGATCCACCCTTCCCCAGGAAAAGAGAGGAACATTCCAGCAGCATAATCATTGGTATAAAAATGGAGAAAAGCTATCTTACTGCCATCTGCGTCATAAACACTGATTAAATGGGCATCTCCTTCATCGGGAAAATTGGGAGCAATTTCTTCAGCGAGCGATCGTCTTTCATACCGGAACTCAAGCTCCGCTCCATCATCTGCGCGCACGGAGAGCGTTCCCTGCCCCTGCTCTTTCCATTGTCGGATCGTTCGAGAAATTTCATCTTCGCCATCTGCTGAAGACACAAACATCGCTTCATCAGGACCTCGTCGTGTTCGCCGAATCGCAACGGGAGGCAACAATCCATCCTCTATGGAACGCGTCATGAAAAAATCGTCTGTGTATTTGAAACCGATGCCATTATAAAAACCTCCAACATCTGGATAAACTCCGCTTGCATCGAAATGTTTTGCACCTTTCTCACGCGCGACACGAAGAGCCAATGCCATCAATGAAACTCCCATCCCTTGATAACCAATCTGCGGTTTTAACGTTGTGATGGCTTCACCAAGCCCTTTCCACGATTGGCCTCCTAGATTCAAATTGGCTTGTCCAGGAAATCCAATGGACATCCTTGCTCTATCTCCATGAACAGAAAAATGCACATATCCAACTTTATCTGTTCCTCGATACATGCTAATGAACTGCACTTTTCCTGAAGGAAAAATTTCATCGACTCGCATTCGAGCTGGACTTTCTAAATCAGCGACGTCTTTTTCTTCATACCGAAATTCAAACTCCGCCCCATCATCTGCGCGCACCGACAATATTCCACGCCCCTGCCGAACCCATTGTTGAATGGTTCGAGAAATTCTTTGATCATCCAATGAATACTCTTTACGAATAGCAATTGCTGGGAAATTCATTCCTTCATTTAAAATGGCCGAATAAGTTGTTGCCTTCTCTGGACGACGATCAAAGCCTAAACTTTTATAAAACTTCCCGCTTTGATAAACTCCACTTGCCACAAACTGCCGAGCCCCCTTTTCTTGAGCTAGACGCATCGCTAATCCCATCAAAGATGTGCCCATTCGTTCATATCCCTGAGATCGAACGAAAATCGCATCGGTAGAGCCTTCTCTCATCCCACCGGAATGGATATAACCTTCCGAGAACAAAGCGCTCGACATATAAGCCTGTTCTCCTCTGACTTCAAAATGAAGATATCCGACCCTTTGATCTCCTTGATAAACACTGATCAATTGAACAACCCCAGAAATGAATTGTCTGCGACTTTCGGGTTCTGGAAGAGAACGTTCTTCATACCGAAATTCAAACTCCTCGCCATCATCCGCGCGCACCGTTAAATTTCCACGGCCATCGGCAACCCATTGTTGAATGGTTCGAGAAATTTCATCTTCGCCATCTGCTGAAGACACAAACATGGCTTCATCAGGCCCCCTGCGAGGAGGCATATCTTGAAAAACTGCTGCCGGGCTGGAGGACGAGGAACGCATTTTAGTGATCACAATTGGTGGTAAAGTGCCTCTCCCTATCAAACGCGACATTTCAAACTCATCAACTTCTTGCCTAAAACCTAAAGCCGCATAAAATCCCTGAACTTTTGGCAAAACGCTTCTTGCTGAAATCTTGTGAGCCCCTTTTTCTCGAGCCACACGCATCGCTAATG
>JANLHA010000025.1 GCA_024653845.1 Candidatus Omnitrophota bacterium
TAAATCGATATTTTTTGTCTGTCAATTTTAACATCCACGGTTTAAAAAAATAACGGTAATCGTCCTCGCCGATCTGCTCTTCTTGGAAAATTTTGATCAATTGATCTTCGCGCCCTGCCCGTAAATGCACCGGAGCCCGAATGATTCCTGTTGCAAATACTTCTGCGATTTCTTTTTCAAAATTCACCAGATCTTCTTTGGTCAGCATAGCCATAGTTTGTTCACTTTCCATTCATCGACCTCTTGAACCATTCAAAGGTTTCTTGGAGTCCGTCTTGAAGCTTAACTTTGGGCTCCCATTTCAATATTTTCTTTGCCAATGTGATGTCCGGTCGTCGCTGTTTAGGATCATCGGTGGGCAAAGGCTTATAAACAATCCGACTCTTTGTTCCCGAAATCTTGATCACCATCTGAGCAAATTCTAAAATCGTAAATTCGTCAGGATTCCCAACATTGACAGGGCCCGTGGTCTTTGCAAAAAGCAAGCGCACGATGCCTTCAATCAAATCCGAATAATAGCAAAATGAGCGAGTTTGCTTGCCGTCGCCATAAACCGTCAAGGGTTGATTATGCAAAGCTTGATAGATAAAGTTGGGAACCACCCGTCCATCTCGAATTCTCATTCGAGGCCCATAGGTATTGAAAATGCGCAAAATTTTGGTATCAATTTTATGGGTGCGATGATACGCCAAGGTGATGGCTTCTGCAAAACGTTTGGCTTCATCATAAACGCCTCGAGGACCAATCGGATTGACATGTCCCCAATACGTTTCCTTTTGAGGATGCTCTTCTGGATCCCCGTAAACCTCCGACGTCGAAGCCAGTAAAAATGTCGCTTTCTTAAGTTTCGCAAGCCCCAACGCATTGTGCGTTCCCAAAGCGCCGACCTTGAGAGTTTGAATCGGAAGCTCCAAATAATCAATTGGGCTTGCCGGTGACGCAAAATGCAAAATATAGTTCACGGGCCCTTTGATCCGAATTTCTTTCGATACGTCCTGCTTAATAAATTCGAAATTTTTGTCCTTCAAAAGATGTTCAATATTTTTAAGACTTCCGGTAATCAAGTTGTCCAAGCAAACCACACGATATCCATCCTTGATAAATCGATCACAAAGGTGGCTTCCTAAAAAACCAGCGCCACCGGTAATTGCGACAATTTTTTTTCGTTGAGACATTTCAAATCCTTTCAAAGCTTAACAATTTTCTTCCGGTCTTTCACTTGTCCATAAACATTACGGGCATCAAAAATGAATCGAGCGGCTTTCAAGACCATAGGATACTCCACTTCGCTGTGGTCGGTGGCAATGACGACGGCATCGTATTTCGCAACTGTCCTTGGCGTCAAATCGATTCGTTGCATTTGCAGGCCACCGATTTTTAAATAAGGAATCAACGGATCATAATAATCCACCTTCGTTTTTGCCTCTTTGAGCAATTCGATCAATTTCAGAGATGGAGATTTTCTCAAATCTTTAACGTCCTTCTTATAAGTCACTCCCATCACCAAAATACGCGCGGCTTTCAGAGATTTTTTATGTTTCTTAAGGATTTCCCCCAAGCGCATCACCACATAAGACGGCATTTGGGAATTGATATCGGCAGAAAGCTTGATGTATTTCGACGAGAATCCATACTGTTTGGCTTTCCAATACAAATACAAAGGGTCTTCTGGAATGCAGTGCCCCCCCACCCCCAAACCTGGATAAAACGGCATGAACCCAAACGGCTTGGTCTTGGCAGCGTCAATGACTTCCCAAACATCAATGCCCAACTTTTGGCACATGATGGCCACTTCGTTGATCCATCCGATGTTGATAATCCGAAACGAATTTTCCAAGAGCTTGGTCATCTCAGCCGCTTCAGCCGATGAAACCAAATGCACATTTTTAATGACACTCCCATAAAGAGTTTGGGTCAACTCTCCAGCTTCGGGCGTCAACCCTCCAACCACTTTGGGGATTTCGGTCACATGATATTTCTTGTTGCCCGGGTCAATCCGTTCCGGAGAAAAGGCTAAATAAAAATCCTTACCATTCTTCAACCCTGATTTTTCCAATTCCGGCAAAATCAATTCCTTGGTTGTCCCCGGATACGTCGTGCTCTCCAAGATGACCAATGTGCCCTTTTTCAAAAACTCCTTAACAGTTCTGACCGCACCAACGATAAAAGAAATGTCGGGCGTGTATTTCCGTTTTAATGGCGTAGGAACACAAATGATGATGACGTCCGAATTGGCTAAAACATCAAATTGCGTTGTGGCTGAAAATCGTTTCTTCTGAATCAATTTTCGCAATTCATGATCAGGCACATCGGTGATATAACTTTTCCCCTGGGTCAACAAATTGACGCGATCTTGATCGGTATCAAGCCCAACGACATGAAAACCACCTTCCGCGAAACTCAATGCCAAAGGCAACCCCACATAACCTAATCCAACCACGGCGACTCGGGCCTTCTTAGAGCTGATTTTCTGTTTCAAGTCCGTTGACATCAGGCTTTTCCTCTTCCCATGCCATAATACTCAAACCCCATTTTCTTCAAATCTTTCAGGGCCATCATATTTCGGCCATCAAAAATGATTGCTTGTCGCATGTCTTTGATCACTTTCTTAAAATCAACCTGTGAGAACTCTTCCCACTCCGTCAAGATCAAAAGGCAATCACATCCTTTAATCACCTGATAAGGGTCTTTACAAAAATTCACGTTCTTCAAAAATTTCTGAGCGTTTCCCATCGCTTGAGGATCATACGCACGAATTTTAGCCCCCTCTTGCTGAAGAGCCGCAATGATATCCAAAGAACCCGCATTGCGCATGTCGTCGGTATTGGGCTTGAATGCCAAGCCCCACACTCCAATCACTTTGTCTTTGAGGTTCCACAGCTTATCTTCCACCAGCTTCACAAACGACATCTTTTGTTTTTCGTTAACATTCCTCACTTCATTAAGCAAACTAAAGTGATATCCACTTTTTTCACTCAGACGAATGAACGCGTCCACATCCTTAGGAAAGCAACTGCCGCCATAACCAATTCCTGCGTCGAGAAAATTACGGCCAATCCTCTTATCAAGACCCATGCCTTCAGAGACCTCCAAAACATCCGCCCCGACGCGATCACAAATCTGGGCGATCGCATTGATAAATGAAATTTTCATCGCCAAGAATGAATTGGATGCGTGCTTGATCATTTCCGCGGAATTGATATTGGTCACCACAATTTTTGTCTTCAAGGGCTTATAAATTTCACGCAAAATCCTCTCGGCGCGCTGTGATTCCACTCCAATGACAATCCGGTCAGGATTCATAAAATCAGAAATAGCTGAACCTTCTCGCAAAAATTCGGGATTAGACGCGACATCAAATTCAACTTTGCTATTGCGCGGGAGATTCAATTGAATGGTGCGCTGGATGCGCTTGCCTGTTTCGGCTGGAACAGTGGATTTCTCAACAATCAATTTATAAGAATCCATGTGCAAGGCAATCTCCCGCACGACATTCTCAACATAAGTCAAATCCGCATCACCATTTTTCTTAGACGGTGTCCCGACGGCAATGAAAATCACTTCGGACTGTTGAGTCGCCTCTTTGACCGACGCGTTAAAGGACAATCGTTTTTGTTTCATCAATCGCTTCATTTCCTCTTCGAGACCGGGCTCATAAATGGTCAAATGTCCTTCTTTTAGCTTCTTGATCTTTTCTCGGTCATTATCAACACAGATGACCCGATGACCAATCGAAGCCAAACACACTCCAGTAACAAGTCCTACATATCCTGATCCTACAATGGCAATATTCATAAAAGTTCCTATGGGGTTGGGGTATCACTACTTTGAGATCCTGGTTTACGTCGATTAAAACCATTGGTGTACTCAAATCCAAGGTCGGGGAAGGCTTTGAGGGTAAACACTAACCAAATTTCATTTCCCTGTCCTCGGGTTTGATTATAATTGATATCCATATACCATTCGTGCATATCTCGACGGACGGTATACTCCTGCTCCTTGATCGTCCCGACGTCAATATCAATGCGCTGATAAAAACGGAACCGCCATTTTTGATTGATTTTATATCCCAACTCCGTGGTGAGTTGATCATCCCCATCAAAAACATAGCGTTTCCCAAATCGAAAATAAGCTTTATCTTCTTGAGTGCTCAACATCAAGTCGGTATTGACTTCCGTGAAGCGCCGATCCCATGTCGAGTATCGCGAATCGTAAAGAAATATCAACCAGCTGTAAGGACGAATCTCCACGTCGGAGTCAACCTGTCTAAACCCGGCCTTGATGGAATCACCTTTCAAAGCGAAAGGCGCTGAAAAGCTGGATCGCACCAAATCAACACTCTTGAGCTTGCGTTTGGTTTGAAATTTATTTTCAATTGAGAACGTCACGCCATGAACTTCCAGCTGTGAATCGACCGTATCATATTGATCTAAGAATTCACTGCGCAATGTCGGCTCATGCTGATAAAGATAATCCACCGACGGAGTAATGATATGTCGTAGACGATTGACATCCAACTTGAATTTATCAGTATAAATATCCCAAACACGATAAAATTTTGTACTCAAAACCGCACCACTTCGAAAAATCCCCCGGATAGAATTGTTATAAGTTGGGTTCATGGTTCGGGAATAATAAGTTTCTCGACCACCAACGAGTGGCTTGAATTCAAGAAATCCAAGCTTCATCGGGTAAGAAAGTTCGTTATCCGTATCTACACGCATCGTTTCTGGACGTACTTCGCTTGGCCGCGGGAATTTCTTATTCAAATTCGAGTACGTCGAAACACTCTTTAAATAAACACCGGATTGAACCAACTGGGTATTAGGCAAATCATATTTGATCTCTGGTAATTTTTCTACCTTGCCTTCGTAACGATTCACCCGCGGCTCAACACTAAAACTCGTGATCCCTTTAGGGAGCGCTTTGGTGAAAAGAAAAAATGTTTGAGGGCTTGGATCTTTGTCAAATTCACGTTCAAAATAATCTTTCAAAAATTTGTCATCGCTGAATCGGTAATATTCCCAAACAACATTTGTTTTCTCATCAATATTCCATTTGTGTCGCCAATCGACCTTCAATCGTTCTTTTTCGGGAGTGGGCGCCAAACGCTCTCGCCAAAAATGATGCTTTTTCCCGACGTCGCGTTCTTTCATGTAATAGGTGCGGATCACACCCTTGCCATATCGAATGGTGTCATAATCGACATCCAAACCCGATGCAATATCCTTTCGTTCGCGCGCATCAAAATGTGCTGTTAATTTCACCTGATCGTTCAGACGATGGTGGATCTGAGTCAATAAAAAGACCCCCCAATCTTTGCTATACCCAGGCGTGTAAGTGATGAATGGCCTTTTGCCAGAAATATCGTGGCTGAATCGGGGAAGATACATGATGGGAATTTTTCCCATGATGATTCTCACATTGCGCGCGACCAACTTGTCTCCAGGGAAAATATCGACCTTCTTCATTGCAAATCGAAAATGCGGCTTGTCATGATCACATGTCGTCAAATATCCATTGGTCATCTGAACATGCTTCTCATCGAGCCGTGCGATCTTTTCACCAGATCCAAAAAATGGCTTGGAGTTGATTTTGGCTTCAAGAAAATCTCCCTTCATGGTTTTGTAATTGAAAACCAATTTGTCGCCTAAAAACCTTCCCTCTGCGCGAGTCAAAACCACATGCCCCTCGGCCGTACCCACATCCGCCGCGCGATCAAATTCAAAATGGTCACATGTGATGGCCACATCATCCTTGGCTGCTTTCACGTTTCCATAAGCGATCATTTTGTTTTCTTTCATTGAAAATTCAACATGATCACCCGTGATCTCGACTTGACTCACCGGCGGTTGATCCGACGAATCAATGGCAGTCTTTTCCTTAGGCTCTTCCTGAGAAAAACTCAAATTCGCCACAATGATCAAAAAGTTGACGCTTAAAATCACGCGGAGGATTAAAAATCTTTTTGAAAAAATGGCCATATGTTATCGTCCCTGTGATTTCACAAGGACCCAAGCCCCTTGCAGTCCTGCATCATTGCCCAATTGGGCCCGCTTAATCTTCACCATTGCTCCTTGGACCTTCATTGCCCGTCGATGAATTGTCTGAAGAATACTTTTGGATAAAAAAGGAAAATTGGCGTTCGCCACCCCGCCGCCAATGACAATCAACTTAGGGTTTAACAAATTGACCACTCCAACCAATCCATTGCCAACTTGCTGACCCACTTCCTCCCAAAACTTCAACGCCTGAGGATTCTTTTCGCGCGCCAATGCCGTCATATCTTCGAGGGTGATATTTGCATCTTGAAATTGGGCCTTGGCTTTCTCTAATAAAGCTTGATTACCCACATATCGCTCAAAACAGCCATAGCCTCCACATGCGCAATCCGGGCCTTCTTCATTGAGCGGCATGTGGCCCAGCTCACCGGCGACATATGCCGGTCCACGATAAACTTGATTATTCAAAATCAATCCTGAGCCCACACCTGTTCCCAATGTCATACAAATCATGTCCGTCGCACCACGGCCCGCCCCAAACTTCCATTCGCCTAACGTGATCAGATGAACATCGTTCTCAAGGAAGGCTGGAATCCCAAGCTTCTTTTTAAAGATTTCAGCCAAACGAACATTTTCCCACCCTGGGATGTTAGGAAGAAACCGCACAACCCCCCGAGGAGGATCAATCAAACCAGGTAACCCTATGCCAATACCAACAATTTGCGAAGATTTGAGGTGATGATCAATCAAGAAATCCTTGATCATTCCAACCATGGCTAGAATCAATTGGTTTTTATTTTGATTAAAAGCCTTTGTGTTCAGAGAGGTTCGAGCAATGATCTTGCCTGATTTCTCAACCAGGCCAGCCTTGACGTTGGTCCCACCGACATCTATGCCGACAATGAATTTGCTCATTATAAAAAATAAATCTATTAAGGGTAAAAATTCGCTTCATTCTACATGAAAAGCTTTTGGGATTCAATGGAATTTCCGAGCAAAAATGACCTTATTGCGGCCTAATCCTTTCGCCTCGTAAAGGGCATGATCTGCCCTTTCAATCAAGTCCGAAACCTTTTGAGCATGGATTAAAAGCGTTGCGATTCCAATGCTAACGGTCGCCGTCAAACTCAGATCGTAAACTTTGATGGCTTGGCTTTCCATCGCCTGACGGATTCGTTCCGCGACAAGATAAGCGTCCTCTTGGCCGGTATCTGGCAAAATCACGCAGAACTCTTCTCCCCCATATCGGCCCACCATATCGATCTCTCGAACATTTTCTTGAATGATCCGGGTGATTTCTCGCAAAAGCTGATCTCCCACCAAATGACCATGTTGATCGTTATAGTTTTTGAAATAATCCACATCAATCATCAAAAAAGACAATGACGCTTGACGACTTAACACACGCTGCCCCTCCTCTTCCAAACGCTCAAGAATATAACGACGAGTATAAACTTGTGTCAGGCTGTCCATCATCGCCAAACGCTCCACCTCTTGATAAAGCTGGATTCTTCGCAATGCCAAAGCAAATTGTTGATTGAGAATATTTTTAAGGTCGGGATCAGAATCTTTTCGATGCTCATTCAGCTTTGTCTCTAAAACAGCTCGCGCCGAAGACTCATCAAAACTTTTGTTGATTTCCCGCGTCATATCATAAAGCGCAAACATGGTCTCGGCTTGCTCTTCAAGCTTTTTGCGTTGAGCTTGAAGCTGAAGATGTTCTTGGGCGGGCTTCCGATAAACCTGATTTTGTTCAAGCATTTCCTCATCAATGTCTTGGATCAAGTCCCTGGTGATCCGACGAGTGACCATAAAAACAAAACCCACATAAAAAAAAGCGATTAAAATCATGGCATGATTCATAAAAAGCGCACCTGATTTCGTCCTGCTTGCTTGGCTTGATACAATGCTGTATCCGCCACCTGTATCAATTCGTCTCGATGCTGCATCTTACCATCGAGCATCGCACCTCCGATTGAAACTGAAATCCTTGTTTCTTGACGTCGTAAAATAATTTTCTTGTCTTTGATCCTTTGACGAATTTTTTCAGCCAACTCGACAGCCCGCTCACGTGAACAATCTGGCAAGGCTACCGCAAACTCTTCGCCTCCATAACGGCCCACCAACGCTCCTGTCGAGACAAAAAATTCATTCAACATTTTGCCCACCGTTTTCAAAACAATGTCACCAGCCACATGCCCAAACTGATCGTTGTATGTCTTAAAAAAATCCAGATCAATCATCAAAAAAGCCAAAGATTGGCTGCGTCGTTGCGCTCGTGGGATCTCTTGAGACAAACGGTCCAGAAAATAACGTCGAACATAAAGACCTGTGAGGCTGTCATGAATAGCCAAGTCTTCCAAATGTTCATAAAGTTGGGCATTTTCAATCGCCACCGCACCTAAGTCCCCCACCGTTCTCAACAATCGCAAATCTTCCATCGAAAACTGTTGCGGCTGAGGACTGTCCACCCGCAATAATCCAATGGCTTTATGACCCGTAACCATAGGCACACCCATCAAGGACTCAAACGAACGCGACTCTTCATGAGGGATCTTTTCATAATCAAAACGAAAATCTCGACGGATATCTTCAATCAACAGGGGTTGCATAGTTTGGATAACCCATTGATCGTAAATGTCTCCTTTTTTATTTTTCAAGTTAACCCGCATTTCTCCTTTTTTGGACAAAGAAATCCCCAATTCTCCGGTTTGAGAATGAAAAAGATAAAGAATACCTGTGATTTCCCGATCAACAAAAAGCCGATTCACATTGGCAATGAGCACCTGCGTTGTCTCTTCCAACGTGAGGACATCGTTGAGTTGTTCTAGAAAATCTTTAAGAAGGGAGTATCGTTCAATTCTTTTTTGAAAAGATCCAATGACCTTGCGCTCTTTTTCCATATTGATCTGAAAAAGATTGGATCGCTCCAAACATTCTTGAGATTGCAAAAGTCGGAGAGTCCTACGATGATTCAGCTGGAATTGAAAAAAAAGGAAAATACCGACACTGACAAAAATGGTTAAAACGACCAGCAAGATAGGAAAGTGCGATGGAGAAATGAAGGCATAAAAAAGGCATCCGACGATGGGCAGAAAAAGGAACACGGCCCCAAGGTAAGACGAATTATACGATGGTCTCTTCGGTTTGTTTATCAAAGAAATGGACCTTGTTCATATCGAACACCAAATCCATATCCCGATTGACTTCGGGGCGATTGTGAGCCCCCACACGCGAGATAAATGAATGTTTCCCCGTCGAGAGATAAAGATAAACTTCCGAGCCCATGGGCTCCACCACTTCGCACGTAGCGCAAACGGTATTGTCTGGCGAAGATTCAGAAACAAACAATTTGTCATAGATATCTTCTGGACGAATTCCAAAACTCACGTCTTTACCTTCGTAACGGGCAAGTGCTTGATGCATTCTCTCGACGATCTTGACTTGAATTTTACCTTCATCAAAATAATAGCGACGATCTTTCTTGATAATCCGCCCTTCCATGATATTGATCGGAGGAGAGCCGATAAAGCTGGCCACAAACTTGTTGGCCGGCTTGTCATAAATCGTCATCGGATCTGCGCATTGTTGGACCTTGCCATCTTTCATAACCGCGATCCGATCTCCTAAAGTCATGGCTTCGGTTTGATCATGCGTGACATAAATAAATGTGGTCTGAAGTCGAAGTCGCAATTTGTGAATTTCGGTCCGCATTTGAACACGGCGCTTGGCGTCCAGATTGCTCAAAGGTTCATCAAACAAAAAA
>JANLHA010000026.1 GCA_024653845.1 Candidatus Omnitrophota bacterium
CCTTTGGTTGTTGAAGATCAGCTTGATGCAGAGTCTAAGGGCTCTTACCAAATTCGATAGCCATTCCTATCATTTGCCTGCGGTGATTGTTATCAATTCAAGTCCTTTCTAGGGTTGTAAATCATTTCTATAAGGGGAGGTGCGCATGTTGGGATTGATCTGGGTGGTGAGCATTTTTGCCACAGTTTTCTTGGCAGATCAAAAGCGGATGAGTATTGTCGGATATTTTTTCCTTTCTCTCATTTTGGGCCCCTTGGCGTTGATTGTTGTTTTATTGTCTCCAGCGAGAAATTTTTTGTCAGATGATCCGCAGATCAAAAATCTTCAACAAGCCCAAGAACAAATTTTTCAACTCAAGCAGACACTCAGTGTTCTCAATCAAAAGATTGCCGATCTCGAGCAAAATGTGGGCAAGTTCACGTCGGTAGAAGCAGAAAGTTCCCTTCCTTTGGCGCTGTCTTCTTCGCACGAGAAAAATTCCACATCTACGCTTCACGAGGGATGGGAATTGATTTTTGGCAAATATTGGCTGAATCGCGTGGGAGTTGTCTTTTTTGTGATTGGAGTTGGATTTTTTATCAGCTACAGTTTTCAATATTTTTCAGCTTGGGCCAAAATTGGGTTGGGTTATATCTTTGCCATAAGCTTTCTTCTCTTAGGGAAATATCTTGAGAAAAAAGATAAATATAGGAAGTTGTCGTGGTGAATTCTGGGCGGAAGTTGGGTGCTTTTTTATTTAACGACGTATGCGATGCATTACATTCCTGCCACGCGGATCATTATTCATCCGACGACGGAAATTCTTCTTTTGACTCTGGTGAGTGCGGCCGCCATTTTCTATAACCTCCAATACCGATCAGGCGTCGTCACGGCTCTGACATTTTTCTTGGGGTTCTTTACCGTCAGTTTGGGAGGACTTGATTTCTCTTCGATTTTTTATTGGATTCTTCTTACAGGTGGGTTGGCGTATGTGGCTTGGCGATTCCATTGGTTGTTCCTTCTGATTTGTGGAATTCTAGGTTCTTATTTTGTAATCACGTTATTGATTTTGTCGCCAAATGGCCTTTCAATTCTTCTAGGAAGCTGGATTCCACACAACCAATTTCCCTTTGAACAAATCAGGATCACGATCGCATTGCTGGGAATCAGCTGGCTTGTTTATACATTAGCTCTCATAGGATTTAGATCAGAGAAAGGAGAAGAGGGTAAGCTTTGTATCATCGGGATTTTGATCAATGCTTGTCTTTTTATTTTTTTGGAAAGACAAAGAATTGAAATGGCGGGACTGGGAAAACATTTTGAATTTGTCTTATTTTCGGGAATGGCCGGTATTTATTTTTTGTTGGCCTATCTTCATCGACGGATGACCGCGACGCACTTTAGCGTCATTTACGCGGGCATTGCTTTTTTTCTGCTGGGAATGGCGGGGTTGGCGAAATTGCCAGCTCTGGGGCTAAGTTACTATTGGCTATTGGAAACGGTGTTACTTTTTGTCCTTGGAGTTTATTATCGCGAACAAATTTTTCGCGTCATGTCCCTGAGCTTGGCATTGATCGTTACTTTTCGATTGTTTCTTGAAGATTGGTTAAATCGGACGCTTTACCATTGTGGTCCTTGGGTAATCTCTCACGACGTATTGATTTTCAGCCTAACCGCTGCTTCTTTTTATTTCTTAGGATTGTGGGTGAGAAATTTTAAGTCTCAGGGATTACCAGCCAATGAGCGAAGTTTTTATGAATGGAGCTTTTCTTTGGCAGGCACTTTATTGTTGGCTATGATTCTGTCGGAAAAAATTGCTGATCGATGGATTTCTTTGGCCTGGCTTTCCCAGGGAGTTGGTATTTTGACTTTTGGACTTTTATTCCAGAGTAAGGTTTATCGACGCTGTGCTTTAGGGATGTTGATGCTTGTGGCTGCGCGCGTTTTGTTTGTGGATATGAGCGGAGCCAATACGATTTATAGGATGATTGTTTTTCTTTCATTAGGAGGGGTGCTGGTGGGAATTTCATTTTTGTATTCCCATTTGCATTTGCGAATCAAAGATGAGAAAGATGATTCATAATTCTTTTTCTTATTCATTCGTACGGCAAATTGAGTTCTGGGAGAATCAATATTGCAAAACCATCCACAAATTTTTAGAGAAAAATTCTTCTTCTATCAAAGTGATGGAGGATCTTGAGCAAATCCATCGGCGCGTTGAACGTCTTTCTCAAAGTTTTTTAAGTAAGACCACGTTTTCAAATCCCCGTCTAAAGTCGATTGTTGATTCTTATCTTGTCGAATTTTCAAAAATCCATCAACAAAATCAAAACTGGCTGACGCTTTACAATGACCTTTTCCCTCCCCTCCTGGAATATCGAACGCGAGGAGGCAGGCTCAAAGCTGAGAAGCTTCTTCGAGATCTTTCAACCCAAGCTGTAAATTTATGGATGGCATTCAAGCCTGTTCAAGAGACGGTGTTGCCTCTCAAGCAGCGTTGGGAAAGAAAAGTGGATCCTCTAGAAAAACGAGTTTTGGAAAAGAAGCTTCAGGAGCTTTTGCATTTTCATTTGATCGGGTCTCTGAGACAAAGCCAGGAATGTTTGCGGCATTTATTCTCTAGCCGCGTCTACACGGGTGCAATTTCAAATGAACGTCATCTACGTGATCAAGAAATGAAGGATTGGTTATGTGGTTATTTTGCGTTCTCTTCCCAGGAAGAGCAGCGATTGAATGAGATGGCTGAGGATTTTGTCAGGGAAGATTTTAAAATGTGGCAGATTTTGCAAAGAAAAAAAAGTTTCTTCCAATGGGCCCGACGAGGAATCATTCTTCTGCTGTTGATAGGGATTTTACGGTTTATGGAGCCCAAAGTCCATTTTCTGGAATTTCTTGGCTCCGCGATTAAAGCTTTTTTTACTGTCGAGGTCTCTTGGATGACTTTGCAGCGGCAAGAGTATTTTGAGGACCAAATGCTTGACGTGGATAAGTCTTTCACTGTTGAAGAAATTTTAACCAATGCTCAAGCGTTTGTCATGGAAGAGCAACATGTTCAAAAAGATGCTTATCAAATTTTTGCAGAGAAAATTTTGAAAGGGTATTTGATCCTTTTGGCTGCTGGTGAGAGCAAAGAAGAATTGGAACAGGCGGTTCTTAAGGCCGCAGAATTTCTTGATCCCCAGGTTCCTCTGTTATTGAGACAGCTGACCAGCCTTTATCGTCAATCCATGCTTCGGGAATCTTTGTTAGGGCGTACAATTCTGAATTTGAGAAGAAAATTTATTGAGCATGATGTCTATCTTTTTTCGTTTCTTGTTGTAGAAAATAACGTCCCGTTTTTGTTTCTTTATCCTGAGAAAATCACCAAGCGCTTTGTTTTGGGGCACGAAAATTTTGAAGAGCTGGGCGTTGAGCCAGAGTTGAGAGAAGTCATGAAAAATTTTATTTTTCAAGTTTATTTTGTTCCTGGGACGAAATATCCATTCAAGACCGCGGCAGGATATTTTGAAGGAGAGTTTGCTGTTGTGTTTGAAAGCCTTGCGAATCGGCCTGATTGGACCGCATGGCATGAAGCGGGACACATGTTTGACGAATTCCGTTCCAAGTATGAGAGTTTTAAGAAGCCAGTTAACCCAGAACTTCATGGGCTGCTTTTCCCGATGATCTTTGCATCAGACGCTAAGGAATATGTTTTGACTCATTTGGATTTAGTGATCCGACGAGGAAATCTTGAGAATATCTATGTGCAAGGAGCAAAAGGGATTTTGAATGGGGTTTTGATTGATGCGGGAAGTAAAGACACCTTGATCACGAATCGTTTCGAGCAAGATCGGATCGCAAACGCCAAGCGCATCCTGGAAGGAATGGGCCCTTTGCAAATTCAAGCTTTGGCTTTGAAGATGTATAAAAATCCAAAGAAATATTTATCGACGGCAGAACGAGGTCGCTATCGGGATGTTCAGACCAACACCGAAGAGCTGACATATGGGATCCATGGCGGTTCTCCAGCTCGGCAAGTCATTTTTGTGGATCGGGGAGGACCTGGTCGAGACCGCAAGGGCCCCCGGTTCATTCGCGACGGCAGTGGACTCTTTGACGATGATATTAATGTGCAAATGGCGGCTTTGAAATCAGCGCTTTTATTCTTTTTTCTTTTTGAAGGCACGGTCATTTTGATCCATGTGCTTGCGGGGCCTATTCGTCGACGGAAGCTTATGGGAAAATCTTTGAAAGACTTAACTGGAGGTAAGGCCCAAGTTCCAATGACGCCTCGTCTGCAGGAATTATGGAAACGAATTCTTGAAGTTTCATTCCTGACTCCGTCTTTGAGACAAGATATTGAAGCTTTTAAAATCCAGGCCACGGCCGAGGAGCGATGGTGGTTAAATTGGATCCTGTCTGCGGCTCCGTTTCTTCCTGAAAAATCGAAAATCACACAAGAATTTCATCTTTTGCTTTTTTATCTCCCTTTCCTTGGGCCCTACTTAGCACGGTGGTCATGGATCTGGCCAAAACAAAAGGCGTTTGTTGAGCGGGAACATTTTCACTCAGAGTTAGAAGAACTTGCGACTTCATATATTCGTAGAGAAATAAGCAATGAAAAGTTCTCGCAAAAGCTGAATGCGATCCTCAAGAAATATGAAGAAATTGTCTCATCTTCCTTAAGAGCGAACCCATATGACGTCGATTTTAAAGAGGTTGAATTTTTAGTATTTGCGCTTCTCAAGCAGGAAGCACGAAAGGCCAGATTTACCAGGCAGTATGCTTCTAAAAGTTTAAGCGGTATTTTTCAGAAACGATTAGTTGGGGGAGTTGAATTTGATCACCTCGAGCCTTATACTCTTGAACATGACATCCGTGATATTGATTGGAATGCGACGGCACGTTCAGCAGATGAAAGGATCATTGTTAGGCGGCGCCTGCAGAATGATGAGAAACACGTGGCCTTTTGTTTTGAAATGATGGGATTGCGTGATCAGGAAAGTCGTCGACGATGGGCAGAAGATTTTGTAAAATCATTAAAGACGCTTCGGCAGGATCGAAAGTTAGATGAACTTCTTTTTTTGATGCCAGAGGGGATGGTCGAAGAAGAAATTGTTGTGGATGTTAAACAAGATGACTTCTTGATGGCAAGGCAGATTTTATCGGAGGTAAAGAAGCAATACGACCAGCTTTTGAAAATTCCACGTTCTCGACAGATCCAAGGCCTGCGGTTTTATAATGATGGGGAAAATGCACTATACTCCCAGCGTTTGAAATTGATGGACACAACTGCCACTTCAGTTTCCTTAAAAGAAAAGAAAGTGAAAGTTAAGAACTGTAATATTTTTTTGGTCGGCATTGCAGAAGATAAAAGAAAGGCCATTGACCAGTGGATTGGAAGAACTAATAAAATTTTCTATTGGGAAGGGCGAGAAGCCATTGAGATTTGATTCATATGATAAGATAATAGCCAGATATTGGGAGAATAGATCATGAAGAGGGTTAGAATTTTTATTTTTATTTTTTTATTATCAACGTCAGGAGCCATGGCAACTCCGCCAGCCAAACTGATTCTGAGTTATGATGCTAAAGAGAGAGTGTTGAATATTGATATCACACATCCTTCAATTGATATGAGCGAACATTTTATTCGAAGGATCGTTATTTATAAGAATGGGGAACAATTTGAGCAAGTTTTTTTAAACAAGCAGCCACATCCTTATCAATATGTTTATCCTGTGCCGTTGGACTTGCTGCCTAACGATAAAATTTCTGTAAAGGTTTACTGCCGTGAAGGAGGTGCTAAGACCGCAGCATTGGATGGAGAGGCGGCGGCAATCCCTCCCATGACAGAAAAAGATTATTAAGTGAAAGGTGTTTTTTATGCGGATTTTATTAGTTGAAGATGAAAAAAGAATTGCCAGTTTTATCGAACGTGGATTGAAAGAAAAGAAGTTTGTCGTCGACATTGCCGGAGACGGGGAACAAGGGCTTTATTTGGCAGAGATCAACCCTTATGACGCAATCATTTTGGATCTCGTTCTTCCCGGAGAAGACGGTTTGGAAATTTGCAAAAAGTTACGAAAACAAAATATTCTAACACCCATTTTGATGCTGACCGCTCGTGGTGAAGTGAGAGACCGCGTGATGGGATTGAATGCTGGGGCGGATGACTACTTGGCCAAGCCTTTTTCTTTTGAAGAATTGATCGCACGTCTCCGGGCCTTGTTGAGGAGACAGCAACCTCAGAAAACCAATCATCTGAAAGTGGCCGATCTTGAATTGAACATGCTCAATCACGAAGTGCAACGGGCAGGGAATCCAATCACTCTCACTAGTAAAGAGTACATGATTTTAGAATGCTTGATGCTGCATGCCAATCAGGTGGTGACCCGGACGATGCTTTCGGAACATGTTTGGCAAGAAAATTTTCAAACTTTTACAAATGTCATTGATGTTTATATCCGATATTTGCGTTCCAAAATTGATGAAGGTCACCCTAACAAAATGATTCAAACTCTTCGGGGCTCAGGGTACATGCTAAAGGGATAGTCTATGAAGAAAATCCTTCCTTGGCAGAAACCTAAATCTCTCAAATTCGAAATTGCCGTCCTTTACACCACGATTTTGGGAATCATCCTCTTGGGATTCAGCGGTGTTTTTTATGTCATTGTTTCCCGAACCATTTATATCGAGCTGGATCATGAGCTGCAATTGAAGGCCCAAGGAATTAGCCAAAACATCACCAGTTATCTAAATGTCCGCGGCGATAAACCCGATTCTTTAAATTTCGCGGTTGAGAAAACCATTGCGCATCAGGGACAACTGTTGAGACGTTGGTGGTATACCGGTTTTGAAAGAGATTGGTTCAAACGTTTGGATGAACAGGATTTGAGTCATCTTTATGTGTGTTTTATCAGTCCATCGGGAGAAGTGATTGCCAAGTCTAATAATGTGGATAATGAGGAGCTCCTGGAATTATTCTTAGGGAATCTTGAGCTAACCAAGAACCAAGAACCTGTGTTTCGTTATGTCATTTATCAAGAAAAGAAAATTCGGGTCATCAATTATCCTTTCTTTTATGGTTCAGAAAATCCCCATATCATTCAGGTCGCCATGTCACCTCGTCCACTGGTGAGCCTTCTTGAAGAATGGATGAAAAGCATTTTCTTGAGCATCCCGATCATGTTGTTGATGACCAGTTTTATTGGAAGAATTTTGGCGGCGCGTATCCTTAATCCCGTTAAGAAGATTACGCATACGGCAAAGGACATCACGTATAAAGACCTGAGTGCTCGACTGGAATCTCAGTATGTTCATATGGAAATGAACGAATTGATTCATGCGTTCAATGACATGATTTCTCGTCTAGAAAAATCTTTTCACCACATTGAAGAATTCAGTTCCCATGTTGCGCATGAACTCAAAACCCCTTTGACGATCATCCGTGGAGAAGCTGAAATCAATTTGTTGCAAAAGAGAAATGTCGAAGACAATGAACGAGCCATGCGAATCATTCTTGAAGAAGCCGACCAAATGCTCAAGATCATTGATGACCTTTTGTTATTGGCAAAGCTGGATTATCATCCGGAAGTTTTTAATTTTGAGAAAATTGATATTTCCAAGTTGTTAAAAGAGATCAGTGAGAACTATCAGGTGCTGATTCTTGAAAGAAACATTCGTTTTCAGCTCGTCACTCCCTCAAGCCCGCTTTGGGTGAGAGGTGATCGTATCCATTTGGGGCGATTATTCCTTAACCTTCTGAATAACGCTATCAAATTCAGTTATCGAGGTGGAGCGGTTGAAATTGAAGCCAAAGCAGAAAAGAACCAAATCTTTGTTGCGGTCACAGACCATGGGCCAGGAATTTCGCCTGAAAATTTGGATAAAGTTTTTTCGCGTTTTTTTCAGGGCGATCATCAAAAATCGGGGACGGGTCTAGGGTTAAACCTCGCTCAATCCATTGCCAAGCTGCATCAAGGTGAAATTCATGTCCAGAGTCAATTGAATCATGGCACAACATTTACCGTCATTCTCCCTCGGATTTCCTCATAGCCCCTATTCTTATTACATTAAATATTTTAATATTCTTTTAATCTTCTTTTAATGATGGTTTTATTATATTGGTTCTAATGAAAAGGAGAATTTCTATGAAAAAACGCATCATGATCATTGATGATGAAGAAAGAATCCGCAGGGTTTATGGGCGTCTTTTACACATGCTTGCTTCCAATGTTTTTGATATTATTCAAGCTTCTGATGCTGCAGAAGCTACACAGTTTTTGATTCGTGATAAGGTGGATGTGATTCTCTTAGATTTGAGAATGCCTCGGGTGAATGGTCAAATGATGTACGATGTCATTCGAGAGTATGATCGAGAAGTCCCCGTGATTGTCATCAGTGTTTACCCTATCGAACAACAGAGAAAAATGTTGCCTACGGCAAGTGATTATTATGACAAGTCTCACGGCCCTATCCAATTGCTTGAGAAAATCATGAGCGCAGCAGGAATTGGCTAAATTAAACAGTTGTTCTCTTCTTATCGGTGACCCAGAATTCCATATGCTTCCCTAGCATCAGACGCGTTTGCGCGTCGAGAGCAGGAAGAGACCCGAAAATGACCACAATGATCGGGATCGCCAGCCATTCCAATGCCAATCCGATTCTTTTCAAAAGAGTATGATGCGGTCTTTTGGAGGGAAGAAGGCCTATGTTTAGAATGATCGAAATGATCAGAGCTATGGAAGCCAAATGCAGAATGGTGCGCGTGATTCGAGGCGCGGTGTAATAGAGAACTGATCCTAAAAAGTCCTGGCCCGCCATCAAAACGGGAAGCCAACTGATAAAGCTCAAAAGTAATCCCCACGTGGCCCATGAAATTTGCCCTTCAAAAAGCCGGAAGCTATAGCGGATTTTATCGAATAAAGAAATTTGGGATGATTTAATAAAGGCCCGCATCACCACCGGGAAATTTTCCACGCCCCACGCCCAGCGACGTTTTTGTTTATAAACGCTGATGGCGGTTTGTTTAAAGTTGTTGCATCCGGCAACGTCCATGGAAACAGTTACATACATGGGCACCACTTGATAGTTCCCATCGTAATGGATAAATGCTTTCCAGTAAATGGCGGAATCATCGGAAATCATGTCCACTGGCCAATACCCAACGTCTACCAAAGCTTTGAAACTCATGCTATGACTTGAGAAGGTGACCAATTTTTCAGGATTGGTGGCTTCCATCAAAAGAAAGAATGAAGAGCCTGTTTCAATGACGCGGGCAAATCCGGGAACGTCCCAAATGTTGTTATGGTAGACAGGAATGGGTTGAAAGCTCGCTTGAATCCGATTGGGTGTAACCATAAAAGTGTAAGTTAAGCATGCCAGGTATTGAGGGCTGATGATGGTATCGGAATCAAAACAAGACACAAGGACATTTTCATAAGGAATGCCTTTTTGCCTGAGGAATCCAGCCGCATAACGAGCGGCATAGGTGACGTTAGCCCCTTTGACTTTGGCTTCTCCTGGAAGGTTGGCAGGATGGATGACATTTTCAAAATGGAAGAAATGAGAAGCATAATCTTTTTTAAGCGAAATCATCGCTTGATGAATTTCTAAAGATGCCCGTTCCTCGATGGCAAGAAGTAAGATGGTGCGATCAGTGGGGAACGTTTGAGATAAAACGCTCTGGATTCCTGGTTCCAGAATGTCACGGGATTCTTTGATGGTGGGGAAAATGACCACATGATAAATGTCTTGTGATGGGAAAGGGAGGTCTTGAATTTTTTGCATCCAGTCCGTTTTTTCTCTGGTTTTTAGTCGGTAATAGGAAAGCACC
>JANLHA010000196.1 GCA_024653845.1 Candidatus Omnitrophota bacterium
TACCAATACCCTGAACAGCCCCGGCCCTTAGCCAAACGCTTAAGAACTCGTCATCGACTGATGAAGCGAGAGGACGGCTCACCCAGATGTGTTGCTTGCATGATGTGTGAAACGGTTTGTCCAGCCAGATGTATCGAAATCACAGCCGCGGAACACCCAGATCCTAACATTGAAAAATATCCTGCTGAGTTTGTCCTTGATTTAGGGAAATGTGTTTACTGCGGGTTTTGCGTCGAAGTCTGTCCAGAAGATGCGATCCGCATGGACACGGGAATACTCAACACCTCTGAATATTCTCGTGAAAACATGATTTACGACAAAAAGCGATTGATGGAATAATAATCCATCCTTCGCCGCTTTCTATCAAACTTATGCATCCAGATTTCATTTCAACTATTGAATTTCAAATGAGCCTCTTATTGTTCGTGGCACTGGCGGGGTATCTGTTAGCAGCCCGAATCAACCAGTCAGCGGTCATTGGCGAAATTCTCGTTGGGCTTTTGATTGGACCAAGCTTTTTAGGACTTATCACCTATACCGATTTTGTGCAAAGTGTCGCCCATTTAGGTGCAATCATTTTGCTTTTTGTCATTGGGATGGAGTTCAAGGTCAAAGATGTTTTCAACCTCCGCTATAGCTTCATCGCACTCGTAGGTGTCATTGCTCCTTGGATCGGAGGATTTTTAACGGCTAAAGCATTTGGCTTCAATTTTGAAAATTCTGTTTTCACGGGAACAGCCCTCACCGCCACCAGCATTGCCATCACTGCCAATGTTCTTAAAGAAATGGGTAAACTCCAGACCGAGGCTGCCAAGGCCATCATCGGGGCTGCGGTTATTGACGATGTATTAGCCCTTCTTGCACTTTCTCTATCAAAACAACTTGTCGATGGCGCATTTTCTCCTTATACAATCATTCTTCCAATTATCAAAGCTGGCTTATTTCTTGTACTTGGAATTTACATTGGTCATAAAGTTCTAAGTCGTCTGATTGAACGCGTCGATCAAACACCGATCTCTCAAAAATATCCAGAATTTGTTTTTATCTTTGCAATGATGATTGCCTTTTTTTATGCGATGATTGCCGAAGCGCTTCATTTATCAGCGATTGTGGGGGCTTTCATTGCAGGGATTTCTTTAGAGGGGGTTGTGCTGCGGCATAGCAAGAATTACAAAGAAGGGGCAGAATATCTGCACATCATTTTTGCCTCAATATTTTTTGTTTCACTTGGCATCCTCGTTGACATCCACGTTGTCACACCTGCCGTCTTATGGTTCTTAATTGTGCTTACGATCGTTGCGGTTTTAACAAAGGTGATAGGCTGTTTTTTACCGGCCAAATGGCAAGGCTTATCTACTCAAGATGCTGCAATTATCGGATTTGGGATGGCTCCCCGAGGGGAAGTGGCCATGATCATCGGCCTGATTGGTCTCAATCAAAATATGATCACGCAAGAAATTTACGCGGCCATCATATTCATGAGCCTCTTTACAACAATTCTCACGCCGATCATTCTTCGCAATTGGTTTTATAAATAAAACCGCATTTCTTTGACCGCCATCATCGCAGCCTCAAGAAAAGGGCCCTGAAAAATTCCAATCACGACAATCCCTGTAACAGCAACTCCAAGGATCAATCGCATCCGCCAGGAAACGGGAATAGAGGAAGGTGTACGAGGAGGGTCGACATAAAGTCGCTTAACGACCATCAAGTAATAATAAAGAGAGATAACGATATTAATAACAGCGATGAAAGCCAACCATAACAAACCGCTGTTGACCGTTGCCATCAAAAGAGTGAATTTTCCAAAAAATCCTGCCAAGGGCGGAACCCCTGCCAACGATACCAATGCGAGCAAAAGCACGCCAGCCAGAAAGCCAGAACGCTGAGAAAGGCCTGCATAATCTTCGATTTGATCACTTTTTGCAGCAATAAAAAATAAAATGATCACTAAAAACGCCGCGAGATTTGTAAAAAGATATCCTAAAAGATAAAAGTTGATCGCTGAGGCGCCCAAGGCGGATCCTGCGGCTGCACCCATGAGAAGATAACC
>JANLHA010000202.1 GCA_024653845.1 Candidatus Omnitrophota bacterium
CGTTACGTGTTTTATCAATTCCTCGATGAGAATATTAAGAATGGAATTTTGCGTCAGCGGCGGCTGTCGTCTTTCGAGCCGATCGCTCGCCGTCGGCCGGTGATCAACGAACAAGCATTCCTCGTTCCCTACGGGACAAGTCTTGTGCGTTTTGAAGTGGATGGTGTGTCCATTTATCTGGATAAGCGTTCTTTGGCTGAGAAGAAGGGGGCGGTTGCTTGGCAGGCCAATGGAGACGATGAGTCGGTGACGATCACAACTGATGCTGATCGCTATGCGATTTCATATTTCCGACGAGATGGAAGCGTTGTTGACAATTTATCTTATTTGGAAGTCTTTGACAAAGAGAAAGTCGTTGCCATTATTGTCGGTGATAGAATCCCACGTAAAATGTTTGAAAACCTCTCAGAAGATTTGCAGGCTCGAGGCATCCAGGAATTCACCGTTGGGTATCTTGGCCCACAAGTTGACGTGGGTAATCAAATCATGTTAGGACACCTCTGCAGAGTCCCTGAAGAACTCGTCGGGCATCAAATTTTTTATTCGTTCATGATGACCGACCAAGGATATCGGGAGTTCAAAGTCGAAACAGTTGACCAAGTCATGAAAGAAGAAGTTAGCTATCCAATCTATCATATTTTTAATCGGGATGGATCCCAATTTCGTTTTAGTCGCGCACAGGTTAACAAAACGACGCGTGATGTAGTGGTTGTTGCCATCAAGCAAGCTCCTCGTGCTGTGATTGAATATGGGAAGGTTGTTCGAGGACGAGGAGTGGTACAGTTTGAGGACACCAATTTTGGTCTGCTGGTTTCTCTCCCACAAAAATATTTGGGGCGGCGAATCCGGGTGGAATTGATTCACGGCGTTATTGTTTTGATGGGGATTCTTCCTGACATAGTGCATCCGACGGGAGAAATCATCCCCTTCGCTCGCATTGTTAAAGAGGGGCGATTGATTGGTTCTTCTTGGACGGGAAACCTTTCTGTCAAGGAACTTGCTGCTTTAGGTCAAATCACCATCACTCATGTTTCGAGAGATGCTCATGTGTCCGGGACGGGAAAGAGTTTGTCTGTTGCTCCGACGACGGAGTTGGGTTCTACTGGCTTGGGACATCAGATCAATATTGATCAGGGAGTAATTCAATCCATGGTGGATCCGGAAGGGAATTTGTTAGAGAGCGCAGCCAAAGAGGCATCAGTGACTTTGAGAAATCCAGAGCAAGAGGAGGCTACAATCAAATCTTTGTTAGAAGGAAGGTTCCCGGTCATTTTGACCGTCAACGTGGTTGGTCATCGGATGATCTCGGCGGTTGTGGGAATTGGCGCAACGATTGAGGAAAGAACGTTTGCTGAAAGCCATATGAGCGCCGAAGAGTTGAGCGATCCTCGACGAATGATTGCCCGAATGGCAGAACGCATCGATGAAATTCTTGTAATGATGCAAGATCGTGAAGTGTCCATCCAGGGCGTGGCTATCGGTGTCGATGCTTCATTGGTCGGATCTAAAAAGAGGAGGATTGTCGCCACTGACGCCATTGTTTGGAAAAGGACCGATATCGAAGCCCTTATCCGGGAAACTTTATGTTCCCGTGGAAGCATGCGCTCCCGACGGACATTCCCGATCATAGTCAGGAACAATCAAGAAGTTCTTGGTGAAGTTTTAGGAGCTTATCTGGGGATTACGCACGCTCATGAGAGAGAAGATGGTCATCGGGTCGTTGCGTTGAATCTGGAAGGGGATAGTTGGGTTTATGAAGGAGGGGAGTTCAGAGCGTTACGTGATGATTTATGGGGAGGGGGCAAAGAAGGATTATTTGAGCGTCCCCTTAGTAAACAAGGAATGGAGTTATTGGTCGAAGCGTTGATCAGTATTTCTTCAACGACAAAGATAAAAACAATTTATTTGCTCAATCAGCCATTTGCACAATCTCCTCGGCGGCAGGTGCTTCTTCAACTTCATAAACAATTGCGTCGTCGAGGATTTGCTCATTTGGACGTGCGAGTATTCTCTGATATTCCACAGACACGTTTGCGTCTTTTAGGTACAGCCAATCAAGTTGCTGTTAGAGAACCCATCCATCGACGTCCTTATTTTCGAGAGCAGGTTGTGGAATTTGAAGGAGACCAGATTGATCATGGGCTCGTCGAGGGAATCCCGGTATATGTTGATAAACAATCGATTGTAAAGAAACTGAAATTTCCTGTCATGCTGCGGCGGCTGAAGATTTCTGTGACCGACCAAGGGCTTTATCGGATGGCAGGAGAGGCCTCGGCGCTGGAGTGGAGAGAGTTGCCTTATTTACAAATTTGGAGTCGGCAAGAGTTGGTTGCTTTGGTAGTGGGGGACAGGATTTCGGAAAAGCTTTTTGGACTTCTGGCTGCAAATTTACATGCTCGAGGAATTGAAGAGTTTCACGTTGGTTATTTAGGACCTTTGACCGGAACAGAAGGCGAAATCCGTATGGGTCCATATAAGCTTCAATTGGGTTCAAAGTTTACGGGGCATGTGGCCTATTACACGTTTCGTTGGTTTCACACAGAATTTCTCCCTTATCGAGTCCAGGTGGCGGATCGTATTTTACCCGACCAGAACTGTTATTTCTTGGTTCATTTGTATCCTGAAGGACAGCGGCCAACAAGTCATTTTGTAGGACATGGGCAACGTCATGTCGTTAGAGAATCTATTCGTCAAAGCCAAAGGGCCGTGGTTGAAAACGCATGGTTGATGTTCTACCAGCGATTAGCCATCTTCCGTTGGAATGCGCATTCAGCAGATGAAGAGATTCTCTTAACGCTTCCTAAGCAATTGGCTCGTCGTTATGCTGATGTTGAGATGGAGCATGGCATTCCTGTGAGGGTGACGGCTCATCCGACGGTATGGGATCCTCAAGAACATCATGTAGATTTGATCCAGGTCAGGGATGATCAAGGACGAATCGTGGAGAGCTTTTATCATGAGATTACTTTTGAGGCATTAAAGAGAAAAGGCGTTGTTGTTGTGGGGCCTGTTGATCAGTGGGCTGTAACTCCTGAACGCCTCACAGCTTCAAGGGAGGAGGGCGCAGGTCGTCAAGATAGGTATTTGTATTTTGTTAATGGAACATTGAGTGAGGTCAGGGATCAGGGGGGGAATATCGTTCCTTTATCTGAACTTTCTGCTGAGCAGACAGGGGATCTGGCAGAAAACAAACGGGAATTAAGATTATTCCTTCGAGATGAAGGGCCTGCCCCTTCACCATTTTTGATCAAAGTTGTTGAAGGTTGGATTCAGTATTTGATCCCAGGATATCCTCGGCTTTATCTGTCACGGGAACAACGAAAAGAAGGGAATACATATGTTCGGTCTTTTGCGTTAAGAGGATGGAAAGTTTTAAGG
>JANLHA010000203.1 GCA_024653845.1 Candidatus Omnitrophota bacterium
CGTTAGTGAAATGATTTCCGTCTTAAATATTCAATCATTTGTTCCTTACCGTTTTATTCCTTTTATCCAATGGATTTTGGCAACCCCCATCGTTCTATGGACGGGAGGGATGTTTTTTGTCAAAGGTTGGCAGTCTTTAGTCAATCGAAGTCTTAACATGTTTACGCTGATTGCTCTCGGTGTGGGTGCGGCTTACGGTTACAGCACGATAGCAACTTTATTCCCTCAGATTTTTCCGGAATCACTCAAGAGAATGGGAAAGATGGATCTTTACTTTGAAGCCGCTGCGGTCATTACGGTTTTAATCATTTTAGGACAGCTTTTGGAAGCAAAGGCTCGAAGCCAAACAGGCCAGGCTATTAAAGCCCTCTTGGGATTAGCCGCAAAGAATGCACATCGAGTTCAAAATGGTGTTGAAGAAGACGTTCCGATTGATTCTGTTCAAAAAGAAGACATTCTGCGCGTTCGTCCGGGAGAAAAGATTCCACTTGATGGCGTGATTATCGAAGGGAAAAGCAGCGTCGATGAATCCATGATTTCTGGCGAACCCATGCCCGTTGAGAAAACTGTGGGGGACCGCGTGATTGGCGCGACGGTCAATCAAACGGGAACCTTTGTGATGAAGACGGAGAAGGTGGGAGCCGAAACGTTGCTTTCTCAGATCGTCCACATGGTGGCCGAAGCCCAACGCAGTCGCGCGCCGATTCAAAAATTGGCCGACACGATATCAGGTTATTTTGTTCCGATCGTAGTTTTGGTTTCCGTCGTGACTTTTATCATTTGGGCGAATTGGGGCCCAGAACCCAAATTGGCCTATGCCATTGTGAATGCCATTTCCGTTTTAATCATTGCCTGTCCATGCGCGTTGGGATTGGCCACACCGATGTCGATTATGGTTGGTGTGGGGCGTGGCGCACAGGCGGGAATTTTAATCAAGAATGCTGAAGCGATCGAGAAATCTGAAAAGGTCACCCATGTTCTAACGGACAAAACAGGAACGTTGACGGAAGGAAAGCCGAAAGTGACAGCTTGTGTTCCGAATCAAGGACAGGACGAGGGGAAGTTATTGGGCCTGGCCGCGTCTCTTGAAAAAAGCAGCGAGCACCCCTTGGCAAGAGCTATCATAGATTACGCGAAAGAGAAAAATGCTAAATTGGAACCCGTGCGGGATTTTGAGTCTGTCACTGGCGGTGGAATTAAAGGAAAGCTTAACGGACAGAAAATCATTTTAGGGAAAGAGAAGTTTCTCGAAGAGGAAAAGGTCATTCTCCCTGAGAATTTTAAAAAAGAATCCCTGCAATTGCAGGCTAAAGCGCAGACGGTTGTTTGGGTCGCCGTTGAACAGAACGTGATCGGCATTCTCGGAATTTCCGATCCTATCAAAAAAACAACGCCTCAAGCTATCAAGGCCCTTCATGAGATGGGAATCAAAGTGGTGATGTTAACAGGCGACAATCAAAAAACGGCTGAAGCGATTGCTAAAGAGTTGAATATCGACGATGTCCGTGCTGAGTTGGAACCCAAAAGTAAACAGGAAATTGTTAAGCAATTCAAGAATCAAGGGGCGGTTGTGATGATGGCTGGCGACGGAATTAACGATGCTCCGGCATTGGCTCAAGCGGAAGTTGGTGTGGCTATGGGGACGGGTACGGATGTGGCTATCGAAAGTGCCGGGATCACTTTGGTCAAAGGAGATCTGAATGGAATTGTGAAAGCCCTACGTTTAAGTCGTACCGTCATGAAGAATATCCGGCAGAATTTATTTTTTGCTTTTGTTTATAATGCCTTAGGTGTACCTATCGCTGCAGGAGTTTTGTTCCCATTTTTCGGGATCCTTTTGAGCCCCATGATTGCCGGCGCGGCGATGTCGTTTAGTTCGGTCAATGTTGTGGTGAATTCGTTAAGGCTAAAAACCATGAAGCTTTAAAATTATTTTTGAGCGAGTTGATTGTTTGGTAGTTCCTCCGTATAATATTTAATAGGATGATCAAAGCCAGTTACGACCCCGAATACAACGTTGTTATTGTCGAATTCGAAGGAAGAATCGATGCCGCGCAAGCGGAGCAATTTTTCTCCGATATCGAAAAGGTCCTGCCGAAACATGGAAAAAGTTTCAAGCTCTTGACTGATTTGTCTTTGCTGCAGAGTATGGATCCCAATGTTCGAGGGACAATCAAGAAGGCGATGGACTTTTTCAATGCCAAAGGTGTTACGCAAGTCGTCAGGGTCATTCCTCATCCTGATCAAGACATTGGGTTTAAAATCATGTCTCTTTTTCACTATTCCAAAGAAGTTGAAATTCTCACAGTGCAATCTCGGGGAGAGGCGCAGGCGCGTTTAAAAAGCGAAAAGAAGTAATTCCTCATATCCCCTTCAACGAAAGTCCGTGGCAGAATGCCGGTTTCTTTAAAGCCTAACTCTCCTGCAGATATCGCCCTTCAGTTAAAACGCGCGTTCACGTATCGTGAAACTTTAGGACTAAATACCAATGCGATGCGTTTGGTCAACAGTAGCGGCGATGGTCTTGAGGGGCTGATCATTGAACGTTTCAACAAACATTTTGTGATTTATATTCTCGAGGAGCGCTGGCATTCACATAAGAAAACCATCAGTGATACTTTAACCGAACACTTTGAAGTGGAATATTTGGTCTGTAAGGATCGCACGGTGTCTGGTACTCGGAGTGCTTCTCGGATTGAACTCGAAGTGATAAAAGGAGAGGGCCACTCTCAAACGATTGTTGAAGAAAACGGTTTGCGTTTTCATGTCGATCTCAATGACCATCTGAATCAGGGATTGTTTCTGGATATGCGAAAGAACCGCAAGTTGTTGGCATCTTATGCTTCGGACCGTGCGGTCTTGAATTGTTTTGCTTATACCTGTTCTTTCGGGGTGTATTGCCGAAAATTCGGTGCTTCCCGAGTGACCAATGTGGATATCAGCGCGAAATTTTTGCAAAAAGGTAAAGAGAATTACCGTCTCAACCATCTGCATGAGGGCCGAAGCGAGTTTGTCCGTGATCACGCCGTTCGTTATCTAGAGCGGGTAGCCAAGCGTAACAACCTTTTCGATATTATCATTCTTGACCCGCCGTCGTTTTCTCGGTTCGAGGGAGCGGTTTTCAGCGTTAAGAAAGATATGCCACTGTTGATCGAAAAGGCGTTTCGTGCATTAACCCCTGAGGGTCTGCTTTTTGTTTCAACGAATTTAAGTTCGATCTCCCGCCCGCAACTGGAAATATGGGCGCACATCGCCGCCAAGAAAACCGGACGCAAGATCCTTGAAGCGAAACGCATGAGTCAGGACATTGAATTCCGCGGAAGCGGTTTGATGAAGGAAAGTTTTCTGTCCGCGGTCTTGCTTAAAACGGTGTTGCTTTAAAGAGTTAGGGCAGGGTGTAAGAGCTAAATTTATTATACCTTGGTATAATAGACTTATTTCATTCCGTAGATAATAATACTGTAAGTTCTAATTGGTTTTTTTGATAATTTTTCGGACCAACCCTTGTCAATTACGCTTGCCCTTTGGCAGGTAGGAGGACTAGCGAAATGCCTTTAAATATTTATATTGTGGATGATGACGAGTCAGTATGTCGTGCACTCAAAACTCTTTTAATGACTTTTGGCTTTGAAGTGCGAACATTTAATTCTGCAGAAAGTTTTTTTGACAGCGTGCCTAATGATGAGCCTGGGTGTTTACTCCTCGATATTCATATGCCGGGAGTCGATGGGTGGGTCATGCAGAAAAAAATCCTTGATTCTGGATCTAAACGTGCAGTCATTTTCATTTCTGCTGAGAAGGAGGGGAATGCCGTCGACCGTGCTTTAAAGGTGGGGGCGGTGGGGTTTTTGCAAAAACCGGTTAATGGTCAGACGTTGGTTGATCTTATCAATCTTGCGTCAAAAAGTAACGATGGTGTGGAGAAAATAGCGCTATAGGAACGCATTGTAGGGATCCCGAAATGGAAAAGTCAAATACGAAAAAGCCGTTATTGAAAAAAGTCACCCGCAGCAATCTCGAAGCGAGGGTTCGTCGGCAAACGGACGAGTTAAAAGTAAGACGGGGCCAATTAAAAAAAGGGGCCGATCGAGAGAAAATCGCCGAAGAGCAAATCTATATTCGAACCAAGGCGATGGAAGCAACATCGGACGGCATTTTTATTATCGATGCTAAGAAGCCCAACTTCCCTGTTGTCTATGCCAATCCGTCTTTTTCGAGTCTTACTGGTTATGCGAAGAACGAGGTTCTTGGACAAAATTATTTTCACTTTTGTGGATCTAATGCCGACTTGCGTGTCATGGAAGAAATCAAAGAAACCATGCGTCATGGAAAATTCTTTCATGGGGAGATGCTAAATTTCAGGAAGAACGGCAAAAAGTTTTGGAGTTCATTGCGCATTGCCCCGGTACGCAATACAGGGGGTGAGATCACGCATTATGTGGGGACTCAAACTGATATCACATTGATGAAGCAGAGGGATTTAGAGATTGAGGAACAGCGCGAAGAGCTTTTGCATGTCACGAGGGTGGGAAAGCTCGCGGAATTTGTCTCATCTTTAGCTCATGAAATCAGCCAGCCTCTTGCGGCCATTCTTTCTTATGCTCAAGCAGCTCAGCGCATGTTCGCTGGCCGTGAGCCTCAACTGCAGGAAATTTTGCAGTACATTATTAGCGATGATCAGCGGGCGGTTGAGGTCATTCGGCGGTTACGGTCACTATTAAAGAAGAATAAGCCCACATTCGAGCCTCTGCATATCAATGGTCTTATTAACGATACGGTCAAGCTGATTATGACTCATGTCACTGTCAGGAATAAAGTCATCAAATTTGAATTGGATCATGATCTCCCAGTTATTCAAGGAGATCGCATACAACTACAACAAGTACTCTTGAATCTTATCAGCAACAGTTTAGAAGCCATGGAGGGGAGCAGTGAGTCTCGTGAATTATTGATCAGGACATCGCGTAAAGATGCTGATATGATTCTGGTGG
>JANLHA010000206.1 GCA_024653845.1 Candidatus Omnitrophota bacterium
TATTAATTGTGGATGCTGGGTTAAAAATGTAGCTTTACGTGGCGAAGGTGCTGGACTTTTACGGGATATTCCTCACTTTGAAAAAATCGTTCGCTCCACGGTTAATGCGACACGTTTGCCTGTGACGGTTAAAACGCGGCTTGGCTGGGATGATCAAAGCATTGTGATTGTCGATGTGGCCAAGATGGTTGAACAGACAGGGGCAAAAGCCCTTACCATTCATTGCCGCACACGCACTCAAGGCTATAAAGGTGATGCCGACTGGATGTGGTTGGAAAAAGTTAAAAAAGCTGTTTCGATTCCCATTATCGGCAATGGTGATATTGAATCTCCCCAGGATGTCAAACGAATGCTGGAAACAGGTTGCGACGGGGTCATGATCGGTCGTGGCGCGATTATGAACCCTTGGATTTTTCAGCAAGCGAAACATTTTTTGAAGACCGGAGATCTCTTAGCTTCTCCCAGCGCCCAGGAACGCATTGAGGTATGTTTGGAACATCTAAAACTGGCTTATCAGTACAAAGATGTCAAGGGCGGAATCATTCCTTTCCGAAAATATTATGCGGGATATCTTCATGGCCTTCCCAATGCCGCCAAAGTTCGCTCGGAACTGATGGCGCTGATTGATCATCAAGAGATTGTCAATCTCCTCTCTGAATACGCTCAATCTTTAGAAAATCAAACTTTGATGGTTTAACTTTTCTGGCCGGCAACTGCAGTCTTGGAAGTTTCTTGGTTCAGTCCTAAAAATTGCGGAACATTGGGGACGGGTGTGATTTTAAGAATTACGGGAGTGAGCCCGTCGAAAGGAACGGTTCCCAAGGATTGAGGATCAAATGGAAATTGATAGTCAATTTGTTCGCCTTCCGTTTTTAATTTCATTTTAGCGGGATTGAAATCGATACCACCGGGCGCTTCAGTTGCAGCACCTTTCGCTCGGAGTGTTGTACGTAACATCTCTACAAGATTCTTCTTCTCTTCAGCTCGCGTCTTGCGATCTCCAGGAATAGCCCCTTTGGTTTGATCAATTAAGGATTCCAAAATTTCGGCTGCATGGTCTTCGTTATCAAAATGTCCTCGTTGAAGAAATTCATCAATAAATTTTTGTCTTTCTCTTTCTAAATCGGTAGTTGCTTCAGCAAAGGCCCTTCGTGCTTGTTCTTCTTTTGCTTCTTTTTGGATGGCAGTCTCTCCAAGGGGAGACCAAATAGGTTGTCTTCGAAACATTTCAAGAGTTCGCAGTCTACTTATTCTTCGTCGATATTCAATCGGTACTTGGGGGACATTCCCATCAAAAATGGATGCCAGGGGATCTTCAGAAGATGGATCCAATGACTCAGAAATCTCGTTTTCAGTTGGAAGCCTGACTCCATGCAAAAGAAATGTCCGATCTTTGCGGGTGCTTAGTAAATGATCGTAAAGGGCTTGGTACCAGTTGGGAATTGTAACTTCGTAATTATGAGCTACATCAACAGGATGATCTTTATTATTTTGAGGTCTCACATTTCCGATGACTTTAACGATTTTTCCTTTTAAAATAGGAGGAACGGCTTCCAAAACGGTATCGAATATTTCTTCGGGAACAAAAATCGCTTCAATCAATTCAGGAGATAACTCTGAGAATCCCAGTGAATGCGAATGATCCCTGGCAATGCTCATATCCACCAGTTGGTCAAAGTTTTGATCCATAGCCAAAAGAATCATCATTCCACTTTTAAGTCGCTCATTGACCACTTCTTCACCGTAATATTCCACTTCCTCTCTAAAATCAGGAAAATCACGTTCTGCAAGAATTTCAACTGGACAGCGAGCAGGTGCTCCTCTAAGAAGAGCTAAAGTTTGCTGGTGTAAGTATTGAGGATATTCCTGGTCTGCCTGTGGACGATATTTCTCGGGTGATTCAATTTCTTCGACAATAGTTAAAATACCTTTATCTTGATCTGGTAGGCTCTCTTTATCAGCTCCTCGTTGAGTTTCAATTCCGAGTTCTCTGCTTCTTGCCAAACTGAGCAATCCATTTTTAATAATAGAAGTTGTGGTATCCTTAATTTTTTCTGCGCGTTCATTCTCTGAAATGATTTCATCTCGTGCAATCATGATATCGAAATCGATTCTTGGCTTGGTGAATTTTTTAGGCCCTTGGGAAACTAAAGTTGCGATTTTACTTTCTATTATGGTAATTCTTCTTTCGTTGGGAAATTCTTCACTTCTTAATAAGAAAACTTCTGCTCTTAACCCAGCAAGATGAAATTCATGATCCATTTTGATCAACAAATTTTGTCGTCGGAGAATTTCTTTTTCATCATTTGTAGCGTATTCGGGCCATTGATTGCCCCAGCCGTTTGCCCACGCACGCAATCGTTCTCCCATCTCCCTGGCCTCGATCTGATTGATCTTCATAATAGGGCCTTGCCAGTTGATCCCTAACTCTGACCACGTATGACTCGTCACAACCCACGTTTCCCACTTGTCCATTTCTGTTGTTTCGTGTCTGAGGCCGGCATCATCAGCCACATAGATCGTTCGTCGTCCCCGGCCCACATGTTCGTATCCCCGGAAGGCAGGATGAGCTATGGTTAATTTTCCGTTAGCGGCTGAGGACAAGGTGAGTCCTTTAAGGCGTATAGAAAAGTTGTTGTATTGAGGATGTCTTTTCTTTTCAGGCAATGCTTCTTGCGACAAGAGCAATTCGCGCAGCAAATATTCTTTTTTCCCATCGGGTCTTGATTTTTCTCTTACTTTAAACCCCACAGCTCTCAGATCTGCCACAACTTTTTTTATCCCCCTTTCAATGGGTTGATTTCTGATTTCATCGTGCCGCTCACGCGTGTATTCTCCCAAAAGTTCCATCACGAATTCCGTCGAATCCAAATTTTCTACCCCTGCGAAAGCTCGTATGACAGCACTTTCCGGAATAGAATATTCATCCATCAAGTTCCGAAATAAGGTGATGTCAAGCCCTGAAAACTCATCCGTCTCGCCGGCTTCATGGCGCAGCTCATGGGCGACTCCAACGATAAATAAAATCCGTGCGACCTCTGGATTGAATTTAGCTAGATCAAAAAGGATGCGCGTCAGAATGATTAAAGAATTTTCCTCGTGATCTCCAAAAGGATGACCAAAGGCATCTTTATTCAGCAAAGCCAGCAGAATTTTTTTCTGAAGAATTCTTCGTGAGTCAAGCCCCGATTCCTCCAGTGCTCTGAAAGCTCGATTCACTAAGCCTCCCACTTCTTCGGGAGAAATTCTTAGATTGGCCGCAATCTCTTGCAATTCGGCAGGAACCATGTCAAAAACCGGCTCATTCGCTTGATTTTTCACATCCACTCCGGGAATGGGCCGGCGAGTGTCTGCCCGTCGGGCAAGCTCTAATGAGGCATCCACCGTCTGCGCGCCAGAGACTCGGAGAACTTCAAAGGCTTGGAAATCTCCGGTTTCAGATGATTGCCCAGGTGTTTTTGAAATAACGATTGGATCCTCAAATAATGCTCCACCAGTTCCTAAAAAACGAAAAACATTTAAGAATTCTTCTGGAATGTCGATATTGGCATCTTCAAGAATTTGGAAAAACCAGAGGGTTTTGGTTGCTAAACTTTCATGAGATTCAAAAATATGTTCTGTAAAACCGGCCTCAATAGTGGGAGTGACGCTTCCCCCTAACCCCTCGACGATTTTACGCAATCCTTGTGGGCTATTGTTTCCGATGGCCTTAAATAGTCGTACCAAACGAATACGGTTAGAAAGACTGATTTGGAATGTTACACCCGCATCAATTAAGTGTAATGTTCCATCGGAGCTAACCATGACATTGCCTCGGTGGGGATCACCGTGATAAAATCCATCGACAAGAACTTCAATCAACAATTCTCTGGCCGTCGCATGCTCCAAATCCACCCGATCAAGACCCAGTTCAGACACAGCTGTTTCATTGGTTAGCCCCACTCCCTCAACGGCTTCTTCTAAGATAAGCGCATTATTGACCGTCTCCAAAACTTCGGGAACAGCAAAACGATAAGTTCGTGAAGACGGTGATACGACTTTTCGTAACGATCGCGATAAAAGCCGGGCCATCGCACGTTTGGTGAGAGAACGATTCATCACGTTTTCTCGCAATTGCCGCGTATTGCTAGCTTCAGATTCAAAATTCAGTTCTTCTCGGATGGTTTGTTCAATTTGTCTTAAAAGATTCTTCGGGATAATAACGCCTTCAGCAGTAAGTGTTGGTCGTACATCTTCGAGAATTTCCCGGAGAAAGCTAAGATCTTCCTCAACTTCCTTTTCAATCTCCGGGCGTTTGATTTTGGCCACAACAACGCGTCCTCCTTTGAGACGTGCTTTGTAGACCACCTTGATGGAAGCACTTCCCAAGGGCTGCTCGATCGCCTCAAATTTGTCTTCAAAGTTTCCATAAAGTTTTTCCATGAGATCAAAAACAATGCCTTTAGGCAATCGCTGGGCTTTATCTTGCACTTTGGCTAATTCTTCACGCATGACTTTTTTCACGGAACTTGAGCGTGATAAAACTTGGGCTAATTTTTTCCCGGCCAATCCTAAAGATTCCAAAAAGTAACGCACGGCCATCGCCTCTTTTCTTTCTTCATCGACTTTCCCTTCATCGGCCTCTTGGCGATATTGATTTAGCGACCAGATCAAAGATAAAAGTATTTTTTCTCGTCGGAGGGGATTAGCTTTAGCAAAAGCGGCATCATAAACTTTTTTGTAAAGGGTTTGCTGATGACTTGCAGGGACAATGGCTCCAAATAATTGATCCAGAAATTGGCTTGTAGCAGCTGCATCACTAAAAACACCCTTCTCTCCATAGAGGAATGGCTCCAAAAATTCTTGTTGAGCCGAGCGTCCTGCTTGAGAGTAATATCGGCTGGCACTGCCTAAAAAAATCTCTCGATAACTGTCAACAGTGACATGGAAGCTATATTCGAAATGCATGAGAAAAAATGGTTTATCATCGCTGATTCCTAGTAACCATAATAAGGCTTCAGTTTTTTCTTGAGGCGTACGATTTTTGATATAGCTTCGAAAATGATCACGGCCAAAGATGATGCGTGCCTCTTCTTTCTGATACATTTGTGCACCTTTTTCAAAAGGATCGACAAAGAGAGCTTCTATCTTTCTGTATTCTTCGGTGGTCGTCGCTAAAAACTGTGCGGTTTCTTGTAGGATGTCATCTCTTAATGGAGAAGCATCGGGAAACAATCTTTGGATTTGAGTCAAGGCACTGTCTAGATTTTGAAAAAGTTCCGGAGCGTGATCTCGATGTTGATCGAGCGCCCGTAAAGCCAAATTTTCACGAATGGAAGGATTCGTAAATAAAGGTAACGTTTGTTCGAACTCTTCTGTTGATGTTTGTGTAAAGTTAGACTCAACTGCCAATTTTAGCCAACGGTCACGCACGGGTGACCGTTGAGGGTAAAAACGCATAATGATTGTACGTTTTTCTTGAAGAGAAGTGGTGACAGAACCGACAACTGTTTGTAATCGTTCGTCAGTCAGTCGGCCGAGAAAGACATGGAGCTGAGCAAGGTTTCCTCCTAAAGGAGCGTAAAGAGCTTCTTCATATCCTGCCACTTCAGTCGCATGCTGAACTCGTACGATGGCATTATCAAGTTGCACTGGTCCCACTTTTCGTCCCGTTAGATAGGCGCCTATGATTTTACGGTTAACTTCCGTGATTAATTCATCCTCAATGATGAAGGGAAAAATTTTTGCTAAGGCATCCAGGGCTTGGGTTATCTGCCCTGGGTCTAAAGAACGCAGGCGTTCTTGGATTATCGATAGATCGAAAATTTCTGTTGGTTCCAAAGTCAGGTCAAGATCTCTTTGGAGCACTCTTGCTACAAAAATTTGGTAGAGAATGAAGTTTCGTACCACCGTCGGCGGCAAACTCTCAGCTACTTGTGCAATGGCTCTATCGTAATCGGTGGACAAATGAGGGATGAACTGAAAGAGATTCAAAAATTTTGCAAGAGAGAAATCTTTTCCATTTAAGCGTGTGTCTCGAACAGGACGCTGATCAAAGGCATGAGTGACACGTTCTCCTTCTCTAAATAGTCCACTTGAAGCAATCTCACCTTCAAATGCTTTCCAGGTAGAAGAACTTATTGTTTTTGTATCATCTTCATTCAATCGTGATGTGTAACCAATCGAGGCAAAAAATCGTTGTAAATAAATAGGAGCTACATACTGTCCAAATGCAATTTCGGATTCTTCAGCATTGGCATGGTCTTTAGCCAGGCGTGCTCCTAGTCGAGGACGGATGGTTTCAAGAAATTTAAAAATGATTTCAAAATCTTCGAGTTTCACATAAGGAGTATGTATTTCAGGATTGATTTCATTCCAGCGAGCCCGAATGTGCTGCCTGTCGTCACGACTTAAGGCATTAAATCGATCTCCGATGTCTTCCGGGTCATCAACGGGCTCTTGAGGCGTGGCGGCCTTAATCAAGGAAATGATTTCAGGATCTTCAAGTATACTGCCTGGTCTTGTCCGTTTTTTGGCTTCTCCAAAAATAAAGCTTCTCGTACTCTCTGAATTAGGTACACCTCCTAAAACAAAGACATAGAATAAAGCTTTGATTTGCGGATTCAAGCCATTTAACAAAGGAAGCATCGAAGGATCAATCGCTTGCTGGAGTGCTTCATCAAAGGCATCGTTTTGAAAAGCTTTCTGATCTCTGGCTTGGAGTCCTAATTCGAAAAAGATATCAGCATCTTCTGTGGCTTTTAACTCTCGAAATCTCCCAAGAATATTTTTATGAAAAGAAACAAGTTGATCGGCTGGAAGATCCCGAGGCAATTGTTTTAGAAAAGTTTTAAAAATTTCCGGCCATTTTTTTACCAGGGAATCATTAGATAAAAGCGCTTGGAGATATTCTGCTGGGATAGCAAAGTCTAAAACCGTGCCTTTGATCTCTTGCTGTTGCGGCCTTCCCCCGAACGCGTCCAACGCATCTGCAAAGCTAGGTGGTGGTTGTAAGAATTGTTTAATGTCTTCTTTCAGAAATTCTTCACGTAATTCGGAAATTTCTCCTGTTGTGTTGATGGCCCATTCGCGGACCGCAGCACGTGTTTCAGGAGAAGCATTTTGCATGAATTTTCTCCACGAGGCCACAGCGCCTCGGGGATCATATCCACCAACCGCATAGCCATTGCCAAAACTTTCATGAATTTTCAAATATTGACGGACCTGCTCCGGCGACACTTGACGGGCAAAACTTTCTGAGGTAAGGATTTGCGAAATCACTCGGGCGATATTGCCTTGGATATTCCTTTCATCTGCAGCCAGTTTTCTTGTGTGAATTTCTTTCTCTAGATAAACCATGGCTTGAAGAAGACGTTGAGTTTGCTCGAAATTGAGCTGCCCGTCTCTGATTCGGGTTGAAAGAATACCGGTAGCCACGTAAAAGAAACCATCCAGGTATCGTTGCACTCGACCCTTAGGAAGTTGTCGACTTGGATCCATACTGATGACTGCAGAACTAGTGAGGTAGGTATAAACATGTTCCGCCCATTGATGAGATTCATCGAGAGATAAAGGATCCACATTGAGAGCCAGGCCAAAAATGCGTGGCACTCCCAGTTCCATGATTTGAATCAGCACAGTGCTATCTTCATTCCTTAGGAGTCCCTGGCACCATTGGATAACTTCCACAAACATTTCCCGTCGTTCCACCATGGAGGCAAGTTCTTGTTTAAAATATCGATATAAAACCTGTTTGGCCCGATCATCACCTGCGAGCTCAAACATTTTTCTATCAAAGGCTTCTTTGATTTCAGCCAAACGTGCTTTTTCTGCACCGGGTAAAGCCTCGGATCCATAAAGAAAAGCAAACTGAGCTTCTTCAATGCGTGTGGCTTCTTGAATAAGAGTTCTAACTTCATCCGCAGTTTTGGCATGAACTACTCTTTCTTGAAAATCGCGATAGCGAGTGCGTTGCACCGCTTGTGCCTGAGCCTCTGGAGAAAACGGCTGCACTTCATTGAGGTAAGAATTCCAATGATAATCCGTGACCAATTTAGAAAGCTGACGAAAACGTTCTTCCACTTCCGGATGAGATCCCCAAACGGAATCTTTCATTTTTCGAGCTTGCATCCATTCTGCTAAGATTTGGAAAAGTTTTGGGGCCTCTTTGACATTAAATCCGGCTTGGTCCATGAGGCGCAAGCCTCCCAAATCTGCATGGTATTCTCGAGCACGATCTCCTAAATGGCTATCAATGATTCCTTTATGTTCATGTCCGTGATCGATATCATCTCGTCCTTGCTGAATATGAGTGATTTCGTGACCAAGCACAAAAGCCAGAGCATCTTGGGACAACTGTCCTTTATCAGCAAACATTTTAAGAAGTCCTAAGGATACAACAATGACATTGTAGTTTCTTAAAACGTAGGCGTTTGGAGAAATGGTATCTTCAAGATAAAATCGATATTCATTGGGATTGAGGACTTGAGTCTCAAGTAATTTTCGAACAACACCATCAACTTCATTATAGATGTCATGAAATTGTTCGAAATCTTCCATGCCCGGGGCGATCATTCGATTTACCGCATGATTGATATCAATCGCAATTTCTTTTTGTTCAGAGTTTGTGTGGTATTTCGGATCGGTGGGAATGTTAACGCGTGGAACACCGTCGCTGACCATATTGGCCGCCCCATCTCGAGCAATGGCGATATCAAAATTTTTTCGGGCCTCTTTAAGAGTCCTAGGGCCTTGGCCCTCGAGGCGGGTAGCTTCAGTACGTGATTCATTAGTGTTTTCCGCACGCAACCCCGCGATATGGAATTTGTGGTCTGCGGAGATTAATAGATTTTGTCTTCGAACTATTTCTACTGGATCACTGGTGAGATATTCTGTCCACTGACCTTCCGAACCAGCTTGTCCATTGGCCCAGGCTCTTAATCGCTCTCCCATTTCGCCGGCAACGATTTGGGCTGGAGTCATTCGCGGTCCTTCAGAATGAGTCACGGCCCAATTTTCCCAAGCCTCGGCTTCAGCTTCTTCGTGCTTAACACCTTCAGCATCAGCAGCGTATACAACTCTTCGCCCCCGTCCGACATGTTCTTGTCCTTTAAACGCCGGATGAACAATGATCAATCGGCCATTTTTTCTTAACGTCAGCTCAAATCTTCTACCGTCAACCTCATCAGTAATTTTAACTTCATCACCAATTCTTTGTCCTCTTGCCTCCACCAGCCCCCGAATCTGAAATTCTCCATCGATCTCCTCAACAGTATACCCTGCTGCCCGTAAATCCCGAATAAACCCAGCATTCTCATCTCTGATAGCTTCTCGAACAGGTTCATTCTTTTCTTCATCGTGTTTTTCTCTTGTATATTCAAGCGCTACCGATGCTTGCCTGACGACTCCTGTTGTTGCAGCGTCAACTTCTGCGGGAGTGGCCTGGGTTACTTGTCTCGGCCTCAAAGCACTGCCCCAAACTCCACCAGAAAAATATTTTCGGGGAATCATTTGTTGGGTCGCAGGATCTACCTCTTCTTTAATATAGTTGTAAACACCCTTTTTAAATGCCTCAAGGTACTGTTGGTAAATTTTTTCTTTGACCTCGGGATCGTCCGCATCGACTCCCGCAACCTTATTTTGATCTGTATAAACTTTATTGAGCAGGCTTTCTTTCAAATTTTGCTTGTACCAAACAGCCAGAATCATCGAATGAAAAATTTGCCGCAGGAGAGTAAAATTCTTCCCTTCGTTGACTTCCTTTTCAATTTCCGGAATGATGACTTCTCGAACGATTTGACTCATCATTTCTCGATTATTTGATTTTTCTAGAGATGAAGGGGTCTTACTCTGGCGCTGAGTTAAATAATCTTGTTCGGTCATTACCTTTAAATGACTTTTTAAAATGAAGGCTATCCCATCTTTAACATAAACTGTGGCTTCATCAGGTACAATCCAGACTTTACTAAACGTATTGACCGGGACTTGAGTTGTTCCTAATTTTTCCTGGGCTTGTTTATAAATCCGATCCCAGAATTTTTTACCTAAATCTTTTTCAGGATACATTAACGAAGCTGTGATTTGTTTCAATAAATAATCTTGGGCGAGCATGTCTCGGCCCATTTCGGTGATTCCAAATTCTGTTGGTATAATCCGGTCAGGTTCATTCGGGGAAAGGTTGACCCAGAGATCTTCTTGCGGAGTTGTTAATGTGGCTAAAAAGTAGCGGATGAGTTTATTGGCTTCTTGACTGAAGGCTTCATCTTCTAATTTGGATTCACCCGTATCAATAAGGAAATCAAAACGTAAGGGATTCTCAGGAAATATTTTTAAACCCTTTAACACGGCGGGATGATGAATTTCACTGACCCCCACCATGCTCCCAACGGGTGGCAAGGAAGGTGTGTTTGAGGGTATTGTTTGAGCTCGAAGATTCCATGGAAACACCGTCTCTATCAAAAAGGCCAAAAGGATCAGGCCCACGATCGGGCGTTTTAAACAAAGATTTTTAGAAAATGAGGTCATCCGATATCCTTATAAATTATAATCCTAGAAAAAATATGCCATATAAATACAATAATAACAACCACCTATGCCATTTTTTATTTTCCCATTGCATTCAGCAAGAGCGTTGTTAAAATAAGCTTCCTATGAAAAAATATGATGTCATTGTGATTGGTTCGGGTGGTGGAGCAAAGATTACCTCTCCGGCGGCGCGTCTTGGCCTTAAAGTGGCTTGCATTGAGAAAGACGCTTTGGGTGGAACATGTCTTAACCGTGGGTGTATTCCTTCGAAAATGTTGATTCATCCGGCAGACGTGGCGATCCAGATTCGGGAAGCCAAAAAATTTGATATCGAGAATGATCCTGCTTTTCACGTAAATTTTGCCCGTCTCATTGAGCGGATTTCTAACACCATCGACTCTGACTCAGCTCAGATTGCGCAAGCTTATGAACGAAATTCCAATATTGATTTTTATCATGGCGCTGCGCGATTTCTCACCAACAAGGTCATCGAGGTCAATGGCGAGCAAATCACGGCTGATAAAATTTTTATATCTGTTGGAACACGACCTTCGATTCCCAGTATTGAAGGTTTAGAAGGTACGCCTTTTATGACCAGTACCGAAGCCTTGCGTAATCCTCAGCTGCCTTCGAAAATGGTTGTCTTGGGTGGTGGGTACATCGCCACAGAGCTTGGCCATGCGTACGGTGCTTTGGGAACCGAAGTGCATTTTTTGGTGCGCAGTCAGCTTCTGCGACGGGAAGACTCGCAAGTTTCTGAAGAATTTCAGCGTATTTTTTCACAATATCATCAGATCCATTTTGGAATTCCCATAAAAGTCAATCATCGCAATGGGGTCTTTCGAGTCACTTATCAAGCAGCCGATGGATCGCAACATTCGCTTATGGCGGATTCCCTTTTAGTGGCGACGGGGATTGTGCCCAATACTGATACGCTCTCTCTCGAAAATACAAATATTACCGTTGATGAAAATGGTTTTATCAAGGTTGATGACCGTTTGCGTACATCCGTCGACGGCGTTTATGCCCTCGGCGATTGTATTGGCCGCTATTTTTACCGACATTCGGTGAATTTTGAGGGTGAATATCTTTTTAGGACTGTTTTTGTTGAGAAGTCCGACGAGCCGATTGTGTACCCCCCTGTTCCTCATGCGATTTTTACTTATCCCCAAGTGGCAGCCGTCGGTAAAACAGAAGACGAACTTAAAAGCGAAGGTGTCGATTATGTCGTGGGGATGAATCCTTATATTAAAAGTGCGATGGGGATGGCGTTACTCTCCGACGGTGGATTTGTAAAAATATTGATCGAGCGTCGAACTAAGAAAATTTTAGGCGCGCATATCATTGGCGATGAAGCTTCCAACATGATTCATATGCTCATTGCTTTTATGAATAAGAATGGCACTCTCGATGATCTTCTGAGTATGATTTATATTCATCCCGCGTTGCCAGAGATTGTGCGCAATGCGGCACGCAAGGCTAAAGAAGAATTGGATAAATGCGAAACTCCGAAATTGCAATCTCCCTCAAAGGTTTAACGAAATATTATCAGGACCTCAAAGCGTTGGACGATGTTAGCTTTGACGTCAAGCGTGGAGATTTTTTTGCGTTCTTAGGACCTAACGGTGCCGGTAAAACCACAACGATCAATGCCATCACCGGCTTGAGCAATTATCAAGACGGTGAAGTTAAAGTCTTTGGTTATAATGCTAAAACTGAATATACTCGTACGCGTCCCCTCATTGGTCTCTGCGCTCAAGAATTCAATTTCGACCCCTTCTTAAATATCCATCAACTTCTGGTTTATCAAGCGGGTTATTTTGGAATCTTGCCTAAAGTTGCCGCCAAACGTGCCGATGAACTTTTGAATCGATTTCAACTGAGTGAAAAACGTAACGTCAAACACCGCGCCCTTTCTGGTGGGATGAAAAAACGCCTTCTTCTTTGTCGAGCTTTGATCCATGAACCCGAAATTTTGATTCTTGATGAGCCGACGGCCGGATGTGATCTGGAATTGAAATTTTTGATCTGGGATTACTTGGTGCAACTCAATAAAGAAGGTAAAACGATCTTTTTGACGACGCACTATATGGAAGAAGCCGAGAAGCTGTGCAAGACGATTGGAATCATCAATCATGGTCACATTGTAAGAATCGGCGAGAAAAAGGCTGTGTTGCAAGATAAATCGTTACAAGATGTTTTTTTAGAAGTCACGGGACTCGAATAAGATGATCAATAACCCAATTGGATTTCTATCTCTTTCAAAACGCGAAATCTTAAGATTTTTTTCAGTTTCTAGCCAAACCATTTTCCCGCCACTGATTTCTTCGACATTGTTTATCCTGATCTTTGGTGTGGCGATCGGCAGCCGGGTGGATTTTGGAATCTCGGGTCTTTCTTATTTGGCTTTCATTGTCCCAGGATTGATGACCATGCATCTGATTTCTGGTTCTTATGAAAACACCAGCTCGTCGCTATTTATAGCCCGCTGGCATAATCATATTCAAGAAATGTTACTCTCTCCTCTTTCCTATTTCGAGATGGTTTTGGGATTGTTGGCAGGTGGTGTGGCTCGGGGAATCGTTGTTTCGACGGGAGTTTTTTTAATCTCCTGCTTTTTTACGCCAATAGGAATTTATCATTTTTTCTGGCTGATTTATTTTGTTTTGATGATTTCAGTCATTTTTTCGTGCGCGGGAATGATGGCTGCATTATGGGCTGAAGATTTTGGGATGCTCAACGTATGGCATGTTTATGCGATCATTCCTTTAGTTCTCCTCGGAGGCGTTTTTCATCCCATCGAATTTCTTCCGGAGTGGTTGCAAACCTTCTCGCACTTAAATCCCATGTTGTATCTGGTGTCTGGAATTCGCTACAGCATGACAGGGGTCACGCAAATCCCCATGGGAATTTGTGCCTCAATCGCCTTCTTGATGGCCATCATTTCTTTTTATTTTACGGTTTATCTTTTCCGGATTGGATACAAATTAAGAAGTTAAGGCTTTGATCGATAGGGCGTGGATGTCTTTTTTCATTTGATCGCCCAGGGCTTGATAGACCATGCGGTGGCATTGCAGCGGAGTTTTTCCCTCAAAGTGAGACGAAACCACAGTCAAGACGTAATGGCCCCCTCCCGAGCGTCGGGCTTCTTGGTGACCGGCGTGAAGTTGGCTTTGATCTTCAATTTCAACAATCGTTGCTTCAAGTTTTTCTTTTAAGATTTTCTTAATTTTTTCCTTCACATCCATGGCTATAGTCTAACTTAAGAACCAAAAATATCAATCTCCTCTTATCTCGACAAACTAGAATCTGTCAGGCATAATATCTGCGGAGGATTTAAGAGTATGGATTCTATGGAACCCATTTGTACGACAACAGAAGATCAAGATCGTTTGATTGAAACGATCAAAAATAAACAGGACCAGGTTTATGCTTGGCTGGAAGGACATGAAAAAAAGATCCTTCCTCCACTTTATTCGTCGATTGATCTGCGTGATGCTGGATTTAAGATGGCGGTTGTTGACACGAATCTTTTCCCCGCGGGATTCAATAATCTTTGCGAACATGGACTTTTGGATTCGGTAGCTTTTTTTCGTAGCGCAATTTTTAAACGAGTGCCAGATTGCAAAAAGATTTTGATTTTGGCCGAGGAGCATACGCGCAATACATGGTATTTGGAGAACGTGCGAATTTTGCAGCAAGTCATTGAGCAGGCGGGGTTTGATGTCAAAATCGCTACATTTTTAACCATTCAGCCAGCCTTTTGTCAGGATGTCAATTTTATCGAGCTCATGACGGCGACCAACCATCCCGTGAGAATTCATTGTTTTAAGAGAATCTTACAAATGATTGAACAAGGACAGGAAAAAATCGATTTGATCATCATGAACAATGACTTGATCACAGGAATTCCTGAAAATTTGAGAAACTCTAAAATCCCGATTTATCCATCGATCCATGCAGGATGGCATTCTCGACTCAAGTCTCATCATTTTAACCATACCGGCGAATTGATGGAGGAATTTGCCAAAATCATTGGGCAGGATCCTTGGATTTTTTCAACACTCTATGCGGTTGTGGATCAAGTGGATATCAACCGTCCAGAAGATCGTTCACGTATTCAAGATATCGCCACTACTCTTTTGAAACGAATCGAAGAGAAATATCGTGAACATGGAATTAAAGAAAAACCATATTTGGTGATCAAGGCTGACGCTGGAACGTATGGCATGGGTGTCAGTACGATTGAAAATCCCAAAGACTTGCTTGAGATGAATCGTAAAACTCGCAACAAGCTTTATAAAGGGAAAAGCGCCAAAATCATTGAACGGTATCTGATTCAGGAAGGAATTCCAACGATCCACGAAGTTGATCAGCATCCTAGCGAAGTTTGCATTTATCAAATTGAGACCAATTTGATTGGTGGGTTTTATCGCACTCATCCTGGGAAAACGGATCGCGAAATTCTCAACTCGCAAGGGATGGAATTTAAAAAGATGTGCCCGCATTTGAAAAAATATGGAGATTGTGGGGTACATCATGACCTGAATATTTTTGACGTTTACCGGATTCTTGCCCGGATTGCAGCCATTGCTACACGATTGGAAATCAATGAGCTGGAGGCAAAGTCATCATGAACTTCATCTTTCTAATGGATCCTTTAGAATCGGTGATGATGGAGCATGACACCTCCTTCATTTTCATGTTGGAATCACACCGTCGAGGGTATAAAGTCTTTTTCTTGCCAGAAGGCGGCATCACTCTGTTGAATGGGCAGCCCATTTTTTTAGTAACAGAGGTCATTCCGCAACAAGTCAAAGATAAGCCGTTTTTGCTTAAGGGGCAAAAACGATTAGAGGAGAAAGATGTCGATGCCATTTTCATTCGCACCGATCCTCCATTTGATCACCGTTATTTGATGCAGACATGGCTTTTGGACCGCGTCTCTCCTCGCATTCCAATTATCAATCGACCTTCCGGGATGCGTACAGTGAATGAAAAAATTTGGGCGACACAATTTGCCTCTATTGTTCCACCAACAATGGTTAGTTGCAGTCGGGCTGAACTTTTGAAATTTATTCAGGAGCACGATGAAATTGTGGCCAAACCCACAGATGGTTTTGGTGGACAATCTGTGTTTCGTATCCATCGAGGAGATTTAAACACCAATGTGATTTTAGAGAGTTTGACACACCTTTATACGCGTGATATCATCTTGCAAAAATTTATTCCTCAGGCGGAAAAAGGAGACAAGCGGATCCTCCTCTTGAATGGTGAACCGTTAGGAGCAATTTCACGGGTTCATGCGCCAGGCGATCATCGTAACAATATTTTTGCCGGTGGCAAGGCGGTTGCGACGGAAATTACGTCGAGGGATCGTGAAATCATTTCGATTTTAAAACCTAAGTTGTTGGAGTTTGGCTTGTATTTTGTAGGGATTGATATCATTGGAGATTACTTGATTGAAGTGAACGTAACGTCCCCGACCTGTGTGCAAGAAATGAATCACTTGTATCGGGTACAGTTAGAGAAGCAGGTCATTAATTTTGTAGAGAAGTTAATCAAAGATTCTCGGAGGATATGAAATGCAGGATTTGAAGTTGTACTACATGCCAACATGTCCTTATTGTAAAAAAGTTTTGACTTATATGGAACTGAATAAAATTCAAATTCCTCTAAAAGATACCTTAGAGAACTCGGCCCATCGCAAAGAACTTTTAGAGATCGGCGGCAAAACGCAAGTCCCTTGCCTAGTGATCGACGGCAAAGCTTTATATGAATCCGATGACATCATCAAATGGCTTAAAGACAATTGGCGAAGGACATGGTGAGCTCCTATGGAACTTGATGAAATCAAACAAGTGATTCAATTGAGCATCCCTGATGCGGAAGTTTATGTGTTAGATCCCATGAATGATGGACAACATTTGCAGGCAATCGTCATTAGCTCGACCTTCGAAGGCATGTCATTGATCAAGCAGCATCAAATGGTCATGCGCCCTCTCAAGGAGGCTTTGGCATCGGCAGTGCATGCGTTAGGACTCAAAACTTTTACCCCAGAGAAATGGAAAGAATCAAAAGCACAATTTTTATCGTGAGGAGAATACTTATGTCAAATGTTCATGAACGCATTGAAAATGATATCAAAAATAATAAAGTGATGATTTATATCAAAGGCACTCCGGATGCTCCGATGTGTGGATTTTCGGCTCAGGCGGTCAGCATTTTGAAACAATACAACGTCCCTTTTCATTCTTTCAATATTTTAGAAGATGATGAGCTTCGACAAGCCATCAAAGAATATTCCGATTGGCCTACTTTCCCTCAACTTTATGTTAAAGGTGAGCTCGTGGGTGGATGCGACATCATGATGGAACTGCATAAGACGGGTGAGTTGAAGAAAATTCTTGGTGTCGCTTAATTTAGAGTTTTTCGGCCAACGCTCTAATGTTTTTATAGGGATAAATTCCCGACGAGTGGCCGTCGTTCCATTCAATCCCGATAGCGTAATTCCCGAGAGGTGTAATACTTTTGGGGGCGATATCCGGACTCACGTCTTGGGGTTTCAAAATTTGTTTGCCGGTCAATTCATCAACACACAGCGCACATCCACAGCTTATACGTAAATCCCGATTAAGGATCTTCATTTCTTTATTGTCTGGCCAACGCAAGATGACGTGTTTGGCATCAAACTTGATTTTAGGAATTTGTTTTTGAGTCACACTGGATTTCCCTAACGCGCGGATGGTTTGATCCACAGCTTGCGAGATAATAGGGTTTTGCACTGGACCATTCAAGGTATGGGTCAACTCAGGAAGCAATGGAATTTCTGCCAAGGTATTGAGCCCAAATCGATCCAAAAGACTTTGTGTGTTTCCTCCAAAAATGTCGTGACGTTTTTGGCAATTGTCGCACGTGAAATAGGCCATATTTTCAATCACCCCAAGAACGGGAACATTCACCTTTTCAAACATCAGAATTCCACGCGCGACATCAACGAGTGAAAGGGTTTGGCGAGTGGTTACGATGACGGCTCCACTGAGCTGTGTTGTTTGTGTGATGGTCAATTGCACGTCCCCTGTTCCCGGTGGTAAATCCAAAAATAGATAATCCAATTCTCCCCAAGCGGTGTTATGAAGAATCTGTTGGACGTAACGTGCAACTAATGGGCCACGGATGACCGCAGGTGCATCACCTAACAGAAATCCAAAAGACATGAGTTTGAGTCCATATTTCCCAACCGGAATCAATTGTTGTTCAGCGTTGGTGTACATGGGTACGTTTTTGAGATTAAAAAGAGTTGGGATTGATGGGCCATAAATGTCGGTATCAACAAGTCCAACTCGAAATCCTCGTTGAGCCAGGTCAAGACTCAAAAGTGCAGCAATGGTTGATTTTCCAACGCCTCCCTTACATGAAGATACGGCAATGATGGATCGCACTTTTCCGAGGGAAGATTGCGGCGCGGCGCTATTGACGGAAGATGCTCGAGAAAGTGTGGTCATTCGCACCGAAACCGTCTCAACTCCAGGAAGAGCGCGCACCACCTCTTCAGCCTTTTGTGGGAATTCCGATTTGATTGGGCATGCGGGAGTGGTTAGGGCAATGTCAAACGATACTGATGATCCCTGAATAAGGATATTTTGAACAAAGCCCAAAGAGACAATGTCTTGTCGAAGATCAGGGTCGATAATTTGTTTAAGAATTGTGCGGATGTCTTCTTCGGTAATCAGTTCACTCATGAATTATTTCCCATCCTGCTCATTATATTTTTATCTTTTCAATTTCTTCGTCATTCACTCGTCGAGATAGAATGATCTTTTTTTCATTACGATTAGCGACTAACCAATAAGTGATATTCAGAGGTGCTTCTTCTTTGTATCTTGAAAAACGCTGGCAAAGGCCACCAGCCAAAGCGAGCGTGTCTTCCGACGGATTTTCTCCTTTAACAACGACAAGAGGTCCTTCATATTTTGCCAATTGCAGAATGATATCATCCGGATGCGCATAACGCAAAAGCGAATCATTCTCTTCTTTGTCTCGTCCGACGATGATTTTAAATTTCTCATCTACCCGAAAATGTCGCCCCCACTTTAGCGCAATGGTTTCTCGAAAATTTCGATATCCATGTTGGAAGGTGTCCTTCATTCGACGGGCAAATCCTTGATCGGTTAAAAGACATCCTCCTGCGGGATTCGGATATTCCGTAATGCCTAAATTTTCTGCACATTGGATTTGTTCTGATCGAGAACGACCGGTGATCTTTAAAAGCTTCTCGCGGTCAATCCATCCTTCTTTTTCGGGAATAGTTTCATCAAGCAATTG
>JANLHA010000207.1 GCA_024653845.1 Candidatus Omnitrophota bacterium
TATTAATGACAAAGCCGGTTGTGCATGCGACGAGTCCGGAGTAACTGTTCAAGACAGAAATGACTACGGGCATGTCTGCTCCACCGATCGGGATAACCAATAAAACCCCTAAGAGCAACGACAATCCAAAGATTATTAGAAAAATAGAATATTGTTCAGGGTGAGGGATAAAAATGATGCCGCAAATCACAACGGCTGCAAGAACAAGGATGTTGATCCATCGTTGTCCAATAAAGAGAAGAGGTCTGCCAGGAAGCCGTTCACTCAATTTTCCCCAGGCGATCACACTTCCGGTGAAAGTGATGCCGCCGATGATAATTGATAAATAAAGAGAAACCACCGTCAACAATGTGAAAGCATGGGCATGAGTGTGATATGCTGACCAATCCACAAAAACGCTCGCTAACCCGCCGCATCCATGAAGAAGCGCGACCATTTCTGGCATTTGTGTCATGGCCGCACGAAACGCGACAAATATTCCCGCCGCTGATCCGATTGTCAAGCCGAGTAAGATCCATTGGAATGAAATGATTTCTTTGCTCAAAAGTGTCACCAGGACAGCCAATAGCATCCCTGCTGCCGAGAGCAGATTTCCTCGACGAGCTGAAACGGGAGAGCCTAAGAATTTGAGACCAAAAGCAAACAAAATCGAACTGATAATATAAGAGAAGTTGATAATAAAGTCGACGTTCATGATTTATGGTCCTTTTTCTTAAACATTTTCAGCATGCGTTCTGTAACCAAGTATCCACCAACGACGTTAAACGTGGCTAAGGCTACAGAAGAAACACCCAGAATAACCGTTAATGTGTCATCGGCTTTGATTCCCGCAGCAATCAAGGCGCCAATCAAAATGATCCCAGAAATCGCGTTAGCTTCAGACATCAACGGCGTGTGGAGCAGGGCTGGGACTTTGCTGATGAGCGCAAATCCCAGAAAAATCGAGAGGGCGAGGATAAAAAATAAATAAATGATCGGATCCATGAAGACTCCTTACTTTAAATTCTTTTTGACCATTTCGTTGACGATTTGGCCCTGATGCGTAATCAAACATCCTTTGATAATTTCGTCTTCCAAATTCAATTGAAAAGTGTTGTTTTCTTTGTTCCAATAATGCTCAATCAAATTGACCAAGTTGCTTGAGTACATTTGGCTGGCGTGAAGAGCCACGCGACTTGGTAAGTTGCCAAGTCCAATGATGCGAACACCGTGGGGAGTGATCACTTCTTCATTCAACTGCGATCCTTCGACGTTGCCACCGGATTCGACAGCCATGTCCACAATGATGCTTCCTGATTTCATTTGGGCGACCATATCCTGGGTAATCACGATGGGGGCCTTGCGTCCAAAAAGTTGAGCTGTGGTGATGACGATGTCCGATTGGGAACAGACCTTCGCCATGCCTTGACGCTGTTTTTCGAGTTGTTCGGGCGTCAGAGCCTTGGCATAGCCATCCTTGGTTTGGCCAGTTTCACCAATGTCGATTTTGACAAATTTTCCTCCGAGGGATTGAACTTGTTCCTCGACCACAGGGCGGGTGTCAAATGCTTCCACGCGCGCACCAAGTCGTTTAGCGGTTGCAATGGCTTGAAGACCAGCAACCCCAGCGCCAATGATAAAAACACGAGCGGGTTGGATTGTGCCGGCAGGAGTTGTCATCATTGGAAAAATTTTGTTGAGCCGTTCAGCAGCTAAAATGACCGTGACGTATCCTGCAAGATTGGCCTGAGAACTTAACGCGTCCATTTTTTGTGCCAGAGTCGTTCGCGGGATCATTTCCATACTGATAGCAGAAAGTCCTTGGGAGGCCATCGCGTCAATCAAGGCACGTTCGTTAAAGGGATCCAGAAAGCTGATATGGATCGCGCCTTTTTTAATTTGGGAAAGTTCTTCTGGGGCGGGTTTGCGCAAACGTAAAATGATATCGGATGAAGAAAGAAGTGTTCGACGATCTGTGATGTTGGCACCAATTTTACGGTATTCTTCATCGGAGATATTGATGGTCGAACCCAACCCAGATTCTACAAAGACAGAAAACCCTTTTTTGACGAGACGTTCAGCTGAAGCAGGAATAAGAGACGCGCGTTTTTCGCCAGGAAAAATTTCTTTAGGAACACCGATTTGCATAAGTCTCCTCTAAATGATGACAAAATTAAAATTTTTTAATATTAAGAATTAGGATAACAAATGAGTTATCAAAGTCAAGAGAAATGCCGAAATTTTGTAAATTTCTTGACAGCTTAAGACTCCATGCTAATGTAAAAGGATTATGTCTTGCCCTATAACCACTTTAGATCGTCCTGTTCGTGTTGCCGTCATCGGTAGCGGGCCCAGCGGTTTTTACGCAACAGAAGCATTATTTGCCAAAACAAATGATGTTTCTGTCGATATGTTTGAACGTCTTCCTGCCCCTTTTGGTTTGGTCCGTTATGGTGTCTCGCCTGATCATCTCAAAATTAAGAATGTCATTAAAGTTTACGAAAAAATTGCCGAACATAAGAATTTTTCTTATTTTGGAAATGTGACGGTTGGCAAAGATGTCTCAGTTTCTGAATTGCGAAAATTTTATGACGCGATCATATTTACATGCGGAGCAGAATCGGATCGACGTTTAGGAATCCCTGGAGAGAATTTATTGGGCAGTCATACGGCCACGGAATTTGTAGGTTGGTACAACGGTCACCCGAATTTTCTTAATCATAAGTTTGACCTTTCTCATGAAGTTGGTGTCATCATTGGACAAGGAAACGTCGCGCTGGATGTGGCGCGAATTTTAGCCAAGACAGCCGACGAGCTCAAAAATACGGATATCGCACAATATGCTTTGGAAGTTTTGGCAGAAAGTAAAGTTAGAGAAATTCATCTCATCGGTCGACGGGGGCCAGCGCAAGCAGCATTTACTCCTGTAGAAATTCGAGAATTAGGGCATTTGAATGATGGTGATCCTATTCTTGATCCTCAAGAACTTATTCTGAACGAGGCGAGCCAACAGGAAATCAATGACCCTCAGCATGCTCAACGTAAGAAAAATTTTGAGATTTTACAACAATTTACAGCGCTTCCCAATCTTAATAAACGCCGAAAAGTTTTGATCCGTTTTCTACGCAGTCCGCTTGAAATCCAAGGTAAAAATCACGTCGAGAAAGTCGTTCTTGAAAAGAATCAATTGGTTGGAACAGCCCATCATCAGAAGGCTCAAGGGACTGGAGTCAAAGAAGAAATCGCATGCGGAATCGTTTTTCAAAGTGTGGGATATTATGGAACTCCTATCCCTGAAGTTCCTTTTGATTTTCAGAAGGGGATTTTCCCGAATCAAGCA
>JANLHA010000210.1 GCA_024653845.1 Candidatus Omnitrophota bacterium
GATTAATCAGATGTAATTTTGAGGTGACCATGTCTCGTATCACCATTTATGACACAACATTAAGGGATGGATCTCAAACCGAAGGCATTTCGTTTACGGTCAGCGATAAAATCAAGATCGCCGAGAAGCTGGATCAACTTGGCGTTCATTATATCGAAGGCGGCTGGCCAGGTTCGAATCCTAAGGACAAAGAATTTTTTCCTTTAGCTTTGAAGAAGAAATTCAAACATTCGAAAATTGCCGCCTTTGGTTCGACCCGTCGAGCCAATGTCGCAGCTGCGGATGATAGCAATTTGCAAGAACTCATCAAGTCCGAAGCTCCGACGGTCACGATTTTTGGAAAGACTTGGGATTTGCATGTCACGGATGTGATCAAGACCACCCTCGATGAAAATTTGAAAATGATTTCTGATTCAGTCAGTTTTTTGAAGAAGAAAAAACGAGAAGTTTTTTATGATGCCGAACACTTCTTTGATGGGTACAAACGCAATCCCAGCTATGCCTTGAAGACGATTCTTGCCGCCCAAGATGCTGGAGCGGATTGCATCATTTTTTGTGATACCAACGGGGGAACGCTTCCTGAAGAAGTTCGCCAGATCATTGGCCAGGTCAAGAAAAAAATTAAAACTCCTATGGGAATCCACACGCACAATGATTTGGATTTGTCGGTGGCCAACAGTTTGGCGGCCATCGAAATGGGATGCACGCAAGTTCAAGGAACTTTTAATGGACTGGGAGAGCGCTGTGGAAATGCCGATCTTTGTACAATCGTCGGGATTCTTCACACCAAACTGAAAATCAAATCCATTCCCGACAACAAAGTGCCCTTGTTGCACGAAACGGCTTATTTCTTAAGTGAAATCAGCAACATCAAACTTGCTGATAATCATCCATTTGTTGGGCATTCCGCTTTTGCCCACAAGGGAGGGGTTCACATCGATGCGATGCTAAAGAATCCTCTGGCCTATGAACATGTCGATCCGCAAGCTGTGGGGAATCATCGTCGGTTTGTGACATCCGAATTGGCCGGGAAGATGCCGATTGTTTTGAAAGCGCAAAAACTCAAAGTCAATTTGGATAAAAAGTCGCCAGAAGTCAAGAAACTCCTCGAGGATCTTCAGCTCAAAGAACATCAGGGATATCAATTTGAAGCCGCGGATGCGTCATTTGAGCTTTTTGTAAAGAGATCCTTGCACCAGTATAAACCGTTTTTTAAGTTGGAAGGATTCAAGGTCTCGACGGAAAAACGTTTTGATGAACGTCTTTTTGCCGAAGCTTCGGTTCGGCTTGAGGTCAATGGCAAGGAAGAATTTTCTGCAGCGCAAGGTGATGGGCCGGTGGATGCCCTTGACCGCGCTCTTCGTCAGGTGTTAACCAAATTTTATCCCAGTTTAGGAGATATGCATCTTCGCGATTACAAAGTGCGTGTTTTGGATACGATGGGAGGGACCGCTGCGCGCGTGCGTGTTCTCATCGAGTCTCAAGACGGCAGCGATTCGTGGACGACGATGGGTGTTCATGAAAATATCATCCAAGCAAGTTGGGAAGCCCTCATTGATAGTATCGAATATAAATTATTAAAAGATCAGAAGTGATGTCCGAGCTCTCCAAACAATTCAAGTTCCAAGATGTGGAAGATAAGTGGCTTGAGTATTGGCAGAAAAACAATGTTTTTCATGGTGCCGCCAACCCCCAGAAGAAGTCCTTTTCTGTCGTCATTCCTCCGCCCAATGTGACCGGCATTTTGCACATGGGCCATGCCCTTAATAATACTCTCCAGGATATCCTTGTTCGATATAAACGTATGCAAGGTTTTGAAACATGCTGGATGGCAGGAACTGATCACGCTGGAATTGCGACTCAAAATGTCGTCGAGCGTGAGTTGGCTAAAGAAAAGAAAACTCGTCATGACATCGGCCGAGAAGAGCTTTTGAAAAGACTCTGGGCTTGGAAAGATCAGTATGGCGATACCATTATCAACCAGCTGAAAAAAATCGGTGCGTCTTGCGATTGGCCTCGAACCCGTTTTACGATGGATCAGGAGTATTCGCAAGCGGTGCAAGAAGTTTTTATCCGTTTACATCAAAAGGGCCTGATTTATCGCGGAGAATACATTATCAATTGGTGCCCTCGCTGTCAGACCGCCCTTTCCGATGAGGAAGCGGAACATCAAGAGCATCAAGGAAATCTTTATCATATCCGTTATCCTCTTCAAAAGCCTCTCAATGGTCGTGAATGGATTGTTGTCGCCACAACTCGTCCGGAAACCATGCTGGGAGATACGGCGGTTGCAGTGAATCCTACCGACGAACGATACAAGGATTTGATTGGCCAGAAACTTATTTTGCCTTTGATGAATCGAGAAATTCCCATTATTGCGGATGATTTTGTGGATCCCCAGTTTGGAACAGGGATGGTGAAGGTCACCCCGGCGCATGACCCGAATGACTTTCAGATGGGACGAAGACATGGTTTGAGTTTCGTGAATGTGATGCATCCTGATGGACGAATGAATGATTTGGCTGGCGAGTTTTCTGGCATGGACCGATTTGAGGCCCGTGAAAACATTATCGAACGATTGCGCGAATCTCAACAGTTAGAAAAAGTTGAAGCCCATGTTCATTCCGTTGGCCATTGTTATCGCTGTCACACGGTTGTTGAACCATATCTTTCCAAGCAATGGTTTGTGCGAATGAAACCTTTGGCGGAACCAGCGCTGCGTGTCGTTCAAGAAGGGAAAATCAAATTTTATCCTGAACGATGGACCAAGGTGTATACGAATTGGATGGAGAACATTCGCGATTGGTGCATTTCCCGACAAATTTGGTGGGGACACCGGATTCCTGCATGGTATTGTGCCGAAGGCGACGCGGGTCGAGAGAAATGTCAGGAACCGATCATCTCAAAAGATCGTCCTGTAAAATGTCTGCAATGTGGTTGCACAACGTTTCGACAAGACGATGATGTTTTGGATACATGGTTCTCGTCGTGGTTGTGGCCATTTGCCACGTTTGGCTGGCCTGAAAAGACAAAAGATTTAGAATATTTTTATCCGACCAAATCCCTTTTTACTGCCTCCGAAATCATTTTCTTCTGGGTGGCTCGGATGATCATGGCGGGATTGGAATTCATGGATGATGTTCCATTCTCCGAAGTCTATATCCACGGGACGGTACGCGACTCCAAGGGAAGAAAAATGTCGAAGTCTCTGGGGAACGCCATTGATCCTTTGGAGATTATCAACGAGTATGGGGCTGATGCTCTTCGATTCAGCCTGATCATTAACTCAGGGCAGGATCTTTTCATTTCTAAAGAGAAATTTGAAATTGGCCGCAATTTTGCTAACAAAATTTGGAACGCGTCTCGTCTCATTCTTCTCAATGTGCCCGAGGGAAATCAAATTATCGATTTGAAAAAAGACGTTGATGTGCGTCAATTGGATTTGCCGTCCCGATGGATCATTTCTCGTTTTTTTACAACATTGAAAAATGTGGAGCAGGCCATTGAGGGCTATCGATTCTCGGAAGCCGAAACGTTGATCCAGGATTTTTTCTGGGGGAATTTTTGTGACTGGTATTTGGAAATTAGCAAGAATAAGTTTACAGATTCCAGCGTACAAAAAGTTGCCTTAGGCATTTTGCAGCAATCTGTTGGAATGATTCATCCTTTCATGCCGTTTGTTACCGAGGAATTATGGCAACATGTTGGAGGGAAGGACCAACGTTGTTTGGCTTCATCTTCTTGGCCGAAATCGGAGACCTCATTGATCAACGCTGTAGTGGAGCAAGATATGCAAGCATTGATGGATGTTGTCGCCGTAGGTCGCAATATCAAAATGAATTGGAATATCAAGCTGCAGCAAGAGATTGAATGTCAATTCGCAACGGAAGATGAGCGGCATGTCAAATTGTTGGAAGAAAATATGAATATGCTCAAATCTCTTTTACGGATCAACACGTTCTCGATCGCCAACTATTTTACAAAAAATCAGGATTCCGCTGTTGGGGTTGTTGGCAGGATCAAATTTCTCATTCCTTTGGGTAATCTGATTGATGTTCAAAAGGAGAAGCAGCGCATTCTACAAGATATTCAAGAACAGAAAAAACATCTCACTGGCCTTTCAGCTCGGCTTGAAAACCAAGATTTTGTTAAGAAAGCCCCCCCAGATATTGTTGAAAAAGACCAAGTCCGTTTGAAAACTTTGACGATCAAGATTAAAGAGCTTGAAGAAGTTGTTCAGAACTTAGGTTGAATCATTTATAATGAATAAGGTAAAGAAAACAACAATGTCCTCGCTGATTGCCACAGCGATTACCGAGGACCAGTGCCGGCGTGACTTGACAACACGTGCGCTCGTTTCTAAAGAAATGAAAGCCACGGCGGTTGTGATCGCTAAAGAAGAAGGTGTTGTTTATGGTTTAGAGTTGGTCAAGGCGGTTTTTCAGAAATTTGATTCACGTATCAAAGTCAAGATGTTGGCTCGCGAAGGTCAACATGTCAAAAAAGGGCAGAATGTTTTACAGGTCCAAGGACGTGCAAGAGCGATTCTTTCCGGGGAACGGGTTGCTTTGAACCTTTTGAGTCATTTGTCGGGGATTGCAACGTTGACAAATGAATTTGTTCGTCGCGTGTATCCTTTTAAGGTCAAGATTTTAGATACACGAAAAACATTGCCAGGTTTGCGAAGTCTTCAAAAGATGGCTGTACGATATGGGGGAGGGGTTAATCATCGGATGAATCTTTCGGAAATGATCATGATCAAAGATAATCATCATAAAATCATTGCTCAGCAAAAGAAGTCGCTTATTGGTCTTATTCAAGATCTTCGTAAGAAAGTTTCGGTTCCTATCGAAGTTGAAGTGGATGATCTCGAGCAATTGAGCGTAGTCTTGCAAGCAAGGCCGGATGTCGTCCTTTTGGATAATATGAATCTTTCGCAATTAAGACGGGCTGTGGAAATGAGGAAGATGTCTGCTCCCAACGTTCTTTTAGAAGCCTCTGGAGGAATTCATCTGGGTAATGTGCGTCCGATTGCTCAGACGGGTGTTGACAGAATTTCAATAGGTGCTTTGACTCATTCGGCAAAAGCCTTGGATTTCTCAATCGAAGTGAAGTGAACGTTGAGGAGGAGAAAAATTATGAAACATTTTATTCCTTTTTTAATTTTGACCTGGTTTTTTGGAATTACGGGAATGGCCCTTTCTCAGGAGAAAGCTTTAGAAACACTCACGCCACCAACGAATTCTATGGAAGTTGAAGATCCCGATGAACTCAGTGAAGCCACCATCTTTGATGATAAACTTTTGATTCAAGGATATAGCGAAAAATATCAGGAAGAGCCTCAAAATGTCATCATTGAAATGATTAAAGATGATTCTTTGAACCCGCTCAAAATGTCCGCGGCCATCAGAGTTTTTCGTGAGCAATATAGTCAGAAGCTTTTCTCTCGGGATAAAATTTTAATGGAAAAAACACTCCTTCGTCGATTGAGTCGAACGGAGTCACCCTTCGTTCAAGTCGAGGCGATCTATACTTTGGCAATGATGAACCGTTACCGCTATTTCAAGCCTATGATCCCAGCTTTGATTCTTAAATTGGATCATTACAATTCAATGGTCAATGAATTGGCTTATGAATATTTAAACAAAACACTCGAAAACGGGAATACGCGTGTTCGAGAAGCGCGAATTGTTTTTACCACATTACGTCGAATGCTTTTTCTTTCCCGTAAGCGTTTAGCAGAAACCAAAGAGCCGGATGCGCGGTTGCAACAAAAAATCAAATTGGTCCGTTGGGCGATCAAAACCCTGGGAACTCAAGAGATTCGAAGGCTTCCTCCAGAAGTGATCCATTTGTTTTAAAAATGAAAGAGGTTCTTCATTGTGAGAATATCTCCCCGTAGTTGGCTGTTTTTTATTGTCTTGTCCGTGGTGAGTTTTCTTATCTGGTATCGCTTCACTTACCCCACATTTTCTTTTGTAGACCTTTCCATCGATCGTGCTTCCGCTCTCAAAACCGCTGAAGATTATTTGCGTCAAGAAAAGGGCGAGGACCCTACGACGTATCTTCATGCCGTGGTCATGGGGGTTTCTGGTTCCGTCGATCAATATTTGCAAAAAGCCATCGGATTTGAGAAAGAGATTAAATTTCTTAAAGAGCATGATTACGATCTTTTTTCATGGAATATTCGATTCTTCAGAGAGAACCAAGAAGAGGAATACAGTGTCTCTGTAAGTGCTGCAACGGGAGAAATCATCCAATTTCACCGCAATCTGAAATCAAATGCTGCACGGCCTGACTACGGAGAGGAAGCGGCCCGACAAAAAGTCATTGCATTTTTAAAAGAGAGATTTGGATTTAATCCGGATGAATATATTGTTCATACACATCATACTTCCAACTTGGATCATCGTACGGACTATTCATTTTCTTGGGAGAAAAAAGATGTTTTTTTACGATGGAATAACGAAGAGGGCGGTGGGGGAGCCAAGGTTGTCATTGGAGCTAATATTTCAGGAGATGAGATCTTTTCTTTTAGCAAGGTTGTTCTCGACATCCCCCAGGATTTTAGTCGTTATATTGAACGGCAAAAGGTTGTTGGCCGCAACTTGTCTGTTCTTTTTCGTATCATCTTTTTTTCCATCTTAACGGCAACGATTTTCTATGTGGTTGTCAGAAGAAATGACCTTGTCATGCATACGGTTAAGAATTTTTGTATCGCCGCGACAGGCTTTCTTTTCTTTTTGCATCTTTTAGGATATTTAAATGAATTTGAGAATATCCTCTACAATTATCCGACAACATCTTCAATGGTGTCCTATTTATGGCGAAATCTGATCAATTTATTGATGGATGCTTTCATCGTCACGATCACCCTTCTCATGCCTCTTTTGGCAGCAGAATCTTTGCATTATGAAGTTCTGAAAGAAAGGAAAGATGGCGCTTTTCTTCATCATTTATTATCCACATTCCTCTCACGAAATATTTCATCAAGAATCTTTTTAGGATATCTGGTTTGTATTATCATGGTGGGGATCCAGTCGTTTGCATTTTATTTTGGTCAGAAATATTTGGGTGTCTGGGAAGAAAAAATTTGGATGGCCCAACTCTCGGCAAGTTATCTGCCTTTTTTGGCCGCTTTCAGCATTGGCATAGGAGCAAGTCTTAGTGAAGAAGTGGCTTTTCGTGTTTTTGGAATTAGTTACGGAAAGAAGTTTTTCAAGAATATCTTCGTGGCTATTTTTATCAGCTCGGTGATTTGGGGATATGGGCATAGCACATATGCTGTTTTCCCGATGTGGTTTCGTGGGATGGAAGTGACCGCATTAGGGATTTTCTTATGCGGGGTTTATTTGCGTTATGGACTCATCCCAGTTTTAATCGGGCATTATCTTTTTGATGTTTTTTGGATCAGTGCAGCTTATCTTTTGGGAGACGCACCCGTCGTTCATTTCTACAGCTGTTTGGCGGTTCTCCTTTTACCGTTGGTCTGGGCTGTAATGGCTTATGTGGCCAATCGTTCAGAAGAGGAACGTCCGATGCGTTGGAAATTGAGCCGTCATCAGATTTTTAACATGGAAATTCTAAAGGAATATCTGCGTAAAAGAAGTCTTCCAAAAGGTTTTGAAGAAGCGGAGCAGCTCAAGACAAGCATTGCTTCACATGGTTGGGACATTGCTGTGGTAGAAACAGCCTTAGAAGATCTTGCTAAAGAAGGTCAGGATTCTCATCGGAGGAATTCCTAATTGGGGCTTGTCAATTTATACTTTTTTGATATACTATCGAAATAGTAAAATTTTAATAGTTTGTAGATAGGTTTAAATCTATGTTGCTCAGGCACTTCACATTTCATGCTCCCCGAACCGCTGTCGAAGCCGCTAAACTTTGTGCCACCTTACCCGATGTTCGCATCTTGGCTGGAGGGACTTTTCTTCTTAATAGTCTTAAATTGTTAAAGAGAAAAGGGACCAAAACCCCGCAGCATGTGG
>JANLHA010000211.1 GCA_024653845.1 Candidatus Omnitrophota bacterium
CATTAATATTAGCAGCCTCGGCGATACAGTGATTAGGATTAAATTGACCTCCTGCTGGAACTGGATCGCACGTACTCTGAGGATTACCCCTATAAACCATCCGTTCATGACGTTCACCCACTTTGACAGCGATCTGGCCTTGAGGACAGTTACAGGCTCTAGCAAAACTCATAGCCCACGAAGTATAACCACTCTCAGGCGAAAACAGGTCACTGTGCAAGGCATGATGAACCCAGCCATTATCAGGATTTCCGCATCCAAACGCCAGCAAATTACGCTCTGATGGCCGGTCATCATATTCACGATTATCAACATCGTATTCATCGGCATACTCATACAAGCGCCATTTTGTGATCAAAGGGCCATTCTTGCAAGATTGACAGATTCCTGACGCTGGAATCATCAATAAAAACCCTAGGCAGAGGACTAAAATTCTCTTCATCATGTTCTCCTTACAGCTCCCCTAGTTTACTGAGATCTAGGGTTATGATACATACAAAAGACAACCACATGATCACTAATTTCCCAATGCCAGGTCGCGTCTGCGTCTGTGCCTCCTCGATCTGAAGCAGGTTCAAACTCGATGTCATAGGTATCCCCACCTGGGTCATCACCTGGACGAGTAGTTCCTACCCAGACAGGATAAGATTTCACCACACCTTCGGGACAAGTGCATCCGCCAGTCAAGGGGTTCGATTGAATACAATTGCGTTCAGGGTTATTGGCAGGATTATCATCAGGGTTATTAACCGGATCTAAAAAATCGTTGTTTTTCCCTTTTAAACCAAATACAAAGAATCCGCCAAAAACATCTTGAGGCTCCCAACCTTCAGGCAAAGCCGTGTTATCAGGAAAACATTGTAAACAAGAAAAGATTTTTGTCCATGATCCCGCCCAAACCCACCATTGCGAATCAACAGGACTATAACCGCCAGTCGCATGCCGCCCAACATTAAACCCTTGAGGACAATTTCCTCCTCCCGTGACCGGGTTAGGTGTTCTAACTTTAGTTTGTGGCCGCCCATCCCATCGTGGGCAATTGCCAGTAGTGCACGCGGCGGGATTGGGATTGTTGTCTGGCGGAATCCCGCCATTTTCATTACCAGCTGAAAACACATATTCCTCATACGCCCCACCCCACGTACAATATCTCAACTTCTGGCATCCCTGTCCTTCTAAATATGTATATCCCTGATCGCACTGGGCTTGACAACGGACATCCTCATCACATTGAACATTACTTGTTACATAAGTGATCTCCACATTACTCGGCAGTCCACCTTCCCGGGCTTGCTGGTTAGCTTCACACCAATGAGCATTTTCGTTAAGCGCCCCCTCACAGTGAAACTCACAAGAAGGCGAAGCGCTGCACTTAGGTTTCACAACCCCCTCGCCACAGCGCTCATATTCAAATAACTCTCCGTCCTCACACCCAACTTGTCCATAAGCTCTCACGGGACGACGATAAATGTCTCCTCTTCCAGACTCTTCGCATCCGATCTGTTCTCCCGCAGGAATCAGGCTTTCAATTTCATTCCCAGAATTGATCCCACAACACTCCATCAAATCCTCAGAAGCATCGACCACCCCATCCCCGTTATAATCCGTTCCTCTTCCGTCCTGGCATGAAGCTGGAATCTGTGGGAAAAAATCACAACAGCATTTGCTTTCATGACATTCTAAAGGAGGACGCTGCATAGAGGCAGGTAAACTCTTTTGGCATTCATTGACCAAACAACAATTCTGACATCCCGCCTGGCCTAATGTTTGCGGCGTGCACGACGCATCGCAATCCGCACATCCAGGAACAGAACACTTTGTTTCAGTACCTTGAAAATATCTTGGACATCCGGTCCCTGGACCATCCCCGCAAAATTCTCTTGTCGAACAATCACACAAAGGCAGTCCCGGGAAACGATCACTCGACGGCTTGATGTTCTCTTCGAAGGAATCCTGGACGCCTTCATCCAGCATTTTGAAATGGGCATTGATGGACCGCAAAACATAGGGCCCCATGACGAGAATTCCCACAATCACCAAGACGGCAATAGTGGTATATTCGACTACAGATTGGGCTTTTTGTGAAATTTTCATAGGGCGTTTCTGCGCTTAAACGCTATTTTAAGTATAGCCTAGAAATTGTTTAAAAAAAAGGCAAATTCTTTTTTAAATGACATCTCATGTGATACGCCACAACCCCAAAGGCGACAGCCACATTGAGAGAATTTTTGAGTCCCGCCATTTCAATTTCAATCGCTGCATCACTTAAAGCCACCAGCTCCTCGGAGATGCCTTCAATTTCATTGCCGACAATCAAACAAACACGCCCCACCGGTTTGAAATCCCAATAATCGATACTCCGGTCAACCTGTTCAAGGAGAACAATCTGATAACCTTCCTTTTTCAGACGACGGATCACAGAAACCGCATCTTTTTCATGATCCCAGGGAACGCGCGCTTCCGCACCCAACGCCGTTTTAGAAATCTGCGAATCCGGTGGGAATCCCGTGATTCCGCAGAGCCAAATTTTTTCCACTCCAGCGCCGTCGGCGGTGCGAAAAATCGAGCCCACGTTATGGAGGCTACGAATATTATTGAGAACAACGGTCAACGGGATACATGGGTGGTTAGCTGCATTTTGGCGAGCCACAATTTCTTCATGAGTGAGTTTACGCATAAATATTTTTAAAAATGAAAATGAAGAGGGACATCCTCACTTAAAAGCAATGTCCCTCTTCGCATTTTCTCTTATAAAAACTATTTCACAGAACTCACATAAACAATCAGGTCAACCACTTTATTGGAATAACCCCATTCGTTGTCATACCATGAAACCACTTTCACAAAAGTGTCATTGAGCGCAATCCCCGCGTCGGCATCAAAGATTGATGTACGCGCGTCACCGATAAAGTCGCTCGAAACCACTTGATCTTCCGTGTATCCCAAAACGCCTTTCATCGCACCTTCGGAAGCGGCTTTCATAGCGTTTTTGATATCTTCCCACTTGGCAGGTTTAGCCAATTTGCAGGTCAAATCCACAACCGAAACATCAGGAACAGGTACGCGAAACGCCATCCCGGTGAGCTTGCCATTGAGTTCGGGGATGACTTTCCCAACCGCTTTGGCCGCGCCCGTCGAGGAGGGAATGATATTCTGGGCAGCGCCACGTCCACCACGCCAATCTTTCTTTGACGGACCGTCGACGGTTTTTTGAGTTGCCGTCACCGCATGGCATGTCGTCATCAATCCTTCAACGATTCCCCAATTGTCATTCAAAACTTTTGCCACCGGCGCCAAACAGTTGGTCGTACACGAAGCGTTGGAGATGATGTTCATTTCAGGTTTATAAGATTTTTGGTTAACACCCATAACAAACATTGGAGCATCTTTCGACGGAGCTGAAATGATCACCTTCTTCGCACCTGCCGCCAAATGGCCCTTTGCCGTTTCCACGTCTGTAAACAATCCCGTGGACTCGACGACGTAATCCGCACCGATTTCGCCCCACTTGAGGTTAGCTGGATCTTTTTCAGCGGTCACACGAATCTTTTTTCCATTCACGACAAGCGTGTTTCCGTCAACGGCAATCGTGCCCTTGAAAGCGCCGTGGGTTGAATCATATTCCAACATATAAGCCAGATAATCTGGATCAAAAAGGTCGTTGATTCCGACGACCTCGACATTTTTGTTTTGCATGGCCGCGCGAAAGACCAATCTTCCAATGCGACCAAACCCATTGATTCCAATCCGTACACTCATTTTGATACCTCCTTCGATGATTTTAGAAACACTGCTTACCTGTTATTGATTTGATGCTTCTCTTAAATACTTTGCTGCCAAACGCGGTGGCGTGCGCACCACATAAAATCCTGATCCCCACTCGTATCCCGCCTCACGCGTCAGTTTGGGAACGATTTCAATATGCCAGTGATAAAAACCAAACTTCTTATCAAAATTGATCGGAGCGACGTGCAAATAAAAGTTGTATGACGGATCTTGCAAAACTTTTTTGATCCGCAGCAGGACGTCTTTCAAAACCTCTGCCAATTGCCAACGCCCCTTTTCTGTCATTTCACCAAATTCAAAGAGATGTTCTTTCGGCAAAATCCATGTTTCAAAAGGGTATCTGGGAACAAAAGGACAAAACGCTAAAAATCCCTCATTCTGCGCGAAGATTCTTTCCTGCTCCTCTTCTTCCTGGCGAAGCATGTCACAAAAAATGCATTTTCCTCGACGCTGATAATATTCTTCCGCACCTTCCAATTCCTGAGCCACATATTTGGGGATCATGGGCAAAGCGATGACCTGGCTATGCGCATGCTCAACAGAAGCTCCCGCTGAACGACCATAATTTTTAAAGATCATGATGTATTTAAAACGCTTATCACGCGCCAAACTGTTGGAGCGGTTTTGATACAACCGAATGACACGTTCGACCTCTTCGACAGAAAGATCAGCCAAATTTTTGTCGTGGTCCGGAGTTTCGATCAAAACTTCATGCGCGCCGATTCCATTCGAAATGTCATAAACCCCGGAGCCTCGCTTGTTCAGTTCTCCTTCAATACGCAAAGCGGGAAACTTATTAGAAACCACCCGAGCAAACCATCCTGAAGAATTTGGATGGGAACCATGCTCACGAATCGCATCGACTTCCGGAGGCGTTTGATTTTCTCGTCCAGGACAAAACTGGCAAATCGCGCGTTCTTTAAGAGAATGGTCTTCTTTTTCATAATGCTCAGGACCCAAAGCATTTTTCTCATCTTCTACAATCACCCATCGTCCGACCACCGGATCTCTTCGCAATTGCGTCATGAAACCCTCACTTCTCTTAAATAAGCTGCGGCATCCTCAGGAGGAATTGCGCAAATGTAAAATCCTGTTCCTTTTTCAAAGCCAGCCGCACGGGTCAATCGTGGCATGATTTCCAAATGCCAATGGTAATCTTCTTCAATCGTACGCCAACGATCCCATCGTTCTCCTCGGGCAAAAGGAGCCGTTTGGATCACATAATTGTACGCGGGGTCGTCCAACCCAATTTTGAGGCGCAAAAGCACCTCTTTCAAAATTTCTGCCAAAGCTCTTTCTTCTCCAAGCACACCTTTATAAAATCGGGCATGATGTTTTCTAGGAAGAACCCAAATTTCAAAGGGGAACCGAGGCGCAAACGGCGTGATGGCTAAGAACTGTTCATTCTCGACGACAATGCGCTTTTTCTCCGCCAACTCTTGTTGGATCAAATCGCAATACAAACATCGTTCATGGTAATCATAGTATTTTTTAGCGCTTTTGAGTTTTTCTTCCACCCGAATCGGGTTAACCGAAGTCGCCAACATTTGCGAACGCGCGTGGGCAATTCTTCGACTCCCTGCGGCCTGGCCATAATTTTTGTAGGCCAGAACACATTGCAAGTGAGGATCCTTCTCTAGCTCATTGAATCGCAAAACGTAAGTCTTAAAAACTCGCTCAATCTGGGCAGCACTCAAATCCGCCATATTTGCGGTATGATCCGGCGTTTCAATGATCACTTCATGAACGCCATGGCCGTTGAGCACATAATAAAGCCCTTGACCTCGTCGATCAAAAGCCGTCTCTGTTTGGACAATCGGATTGCCATTTTCAATCACCTTCACATACCATCCGCCCATGGGCTTCTTTACGACATGAATCGGACGGTCTTTATTGTCACAGAACGGACATTTTTCCGTTTCCGGCTCGGCGTCATGCTGAGGGTCAATAAAATTTCCGGGGCGTCGCGCCCTTTCGGTTGCGATAATCACCCAACGACCACTCACTGGATCTTTACGTAATTCTGGCATTTTAAGACGAGCTCACAAGAAAATGTTCTTAGAAAGTTAGGATTATAGCACAAAGGACCTCTGATGCAAACCTTTGCGCCACCTCACTCTCATTTTAACTTTCCATGAATTGATTACCCACCTGAAGGGCATGGCCTGCCTGAAAACTTCGCACATCCATCGGCTTCCCGGATTCGGGCTGGACTTTTTTAATCCAAAGAGCTGCCCGACCTGTGGCTACAGCCACTCGCTCTTTCTCAATTTCAACGATTGTTCCTACCGGCGAATCAAAAGGCACGGAAGAATCCCACGACGTCTCTAAAATCTTTAACATCTTTCCTTGAAAAAAAGTGTATGCAGCCGGCCATGGCAGGAGCCCACGCACCAAGTTATGAATTTCTATCGCCGACTTTTGCCAAGGAATGAGTCCCAATTCTTTAGTCAATTTAGCCGCAAATGTCACCTTGGACTCATCCTGAGGAGTTAGCTTTGTTTTTCCTTGGGCAATGGCTTCAATCGTTTCTAGCAAACAACTCGTTCCCAATTCCACCAATTGAGCTCGCAATGTGACCGCAGTGGCTTCCTCGGCAATTTTGATTTTTTTCTGAGCAACAATTTCGCCAGCATCCATTTTGGGATTCATTTTGATAATCGAAATTCCGGTTTCTTTTTCTCCATTGATGATCACCCAATTGATGGGAGCCGCTCCTCGGTATTGAGGCAACAAAGAGGCATGAACATTAATGGAATAAACTTTGGGGATCTGGAGAATCGTCGCAGACAGGATTTTCCCATAAGCAATCACCACAAAAAGATCGGCTTGGAAATCCCGCAACTTTTGCAGAAATTCCTGATCACAAAAATCTGCAGGCTGGAAGACCGGGATCTTGCGACGCTCGGCAATCGTCTTCACCGGAGGCGAGATCATCTTCATCCCTCGCCCCTTAGGTCGATCCGGCTGGGTGATGCACGCCAAAATTTGGTGCGAAGAAGACAGCAAACTTTCCAAATGCTTGGCTGCAAAATCGTCGGTTCCGAAAAAAATGATTTTCATGTCTTTACCTTTCAAGAGAGCTTAAGCTCTCTTGATATTACGGGTCCACATTCAGCGTGATCGTCACACCTTTTTTTCCTCTTCGCGATTCTAACACACTTTTCAC
>JANLHA010000215.1 GCA_024653845.1 Candidatus Omnitrophota bacterium
AGTTAATTCCTCAATTCTTTGTGGAGTCGCCCATTCCTAAGCCGTCTCCCATCCCCATCTTGCCATCGTCGACCATGATCAACTTCGGGCTTCCCACAAGCTCCAGCTTATCGGTGGCCGCGGTATAAATGGCTTTTTCAGATTGGGTCGAACTTCCTCCCTGCAGAATCAGAACGTTGCCGGAGCAAACAATCTCTTTGAGAGCTTTGATTTTAGGATCGAAGTAAATGTCCATTTGATCTGCCGTCAACGTCCGCTCTTCATGGACCGCAACCACATTTTTAGTCATTCTCGCTTTATTCTGATCTTGAAAAATTTCAAAAGGCCCATTGCTGGTGATGGTCACAATGCTGCTGTGGGGATTCGCTGGTTCACTTCGAACCTTGATGGTCACATCTTTCTCAATTCGCGCGAATTTTGTTCCAGGTTTTGCCCATAACCCAATGCCATTGGCCTTCATCCCGCGTTGTTCATGATTCAAAAAAACCGGAGCCGAGGTCAACACCAAATCTTCGCTTCGTTTCCAATCGATAAAATCGGTTGTGAATTGCCCTCCATCTTGAGAGGTCATGACCACATCAGTTTCGAGATGAATATTTCCTGTTACACGATCAACCTTGCCCTTTTGAGCTTTGAGGTTCATCAACTGACTTCCATATTGATTGCCATCCACTTTAAAAATTTCAATCGTGTTTCCCAAAATCTGGGCGGTATCGCCTTTGACGTCCCAAGTTTTTTCTCCTTCTGCCCCATAACCCTGGATATAAAAGCCTTCAAATTCCTGAGCTCCGCCATAGCTCTTGGATTCTTCTCCTTCGGAGTGAGCAAGGTGCGGGGAAATCGCCCAGAAAATGATCAGAATAAAAAAGACCAACCTCATATTTCTCCTCGAAGAATTTTTTCCCAGAGTCCCTGGGTTTTCAAAATCAACTCAATGACTTCGCGGACTGCACCATCTCCTCCAGCCCGCTCAGTAATGTAATGCGCGGTCGCTTTGACCTCAGGGCGCGCATTGGCTACGGCTACGGCAAGCCCCACTCTTTTAAGGATCGGGAGATCAGGCAAGTCATCTCCGACAAAGCAAACCTCTTCATCACGCACCTTAAGATCACTGATCAATTTTTCATAAGCTGGCAATTTGGGATAAGCATCTTGATAAAGATGATCAATTTGAAGATCTTTGGCCCGGGCGGTGACCGGCTCGGAATAACGAGCGGTGATGATCGCCGTAAAAAAACCTGCCCGCTTGAAACGGACAATTCCATATCCGTCTTGAACATCGAAATTCTTAATTTCTCGGCCTTCACTATCGACAATGATCAACCCATCGGTTAAAACCCCATCAACGTCGAGAGCCAACAATTTAATTTTTTTAATTCGCTCTTGCATTTAAAATAACCCCGCTTTCAATAAATCTTGAATATCCAACAATCCAACGGCCTTACCTGCTTTATCAACGACAGGCAATTCATCCACTTTTTTGTCTTTCAAAAGGGCAAAAGCTTCGACGGCCAATTTTTCAGAAAGAATGGTCGTCGGGCTCTTGGTCATGACCGCCTTGACCTGCCTCTTCAAAAGATCCGGATCAATTTCCAAGTGTCGACGCAAATCCCCATCAGTAAAAATTCCTAAAATGCGGCCTCCTTGGTCCACAACACACGCAGATCCACAACGGGCTTTGGTGATCGCCAAGAGGACATCTTTGACAAGGGTCTTTTCTTTCACGATCGGGAAATGACTTTTCTGACGCATGATATCTTCGACTCTCAGAAGCAGTCTTCGTCCCAAGGTTCCTGCTGGATGATAAAACGCAAAATCCTCTTTTTTGAAATTCCGACGGACAATCAGACACGCTGCCAATGCATCGCCCATGACAAGGGTCACCGTCGTCGAGGCCATGGGTGCTAACCCTAAAGGACAACCTTCTTTCTTGACACCAATATCAAGCACAACATCGCTATAGCGTGCAAGACTTGAACGAGCATTACCCGTCAAAGCAATCGTTTTACATCCCATCTTTTTGACTAGTGGAACGAGACGCGTTGTTTCTTCGGTTTCTCCACTGTTAGAGATCACAATCACCACATCGTCTCTGCGCAATTGGCCCAAATCTCCATGCACCGCTTCGGCACTGTGCATAAAAAGACTTGGGGTTCCCGTCGAGGAAAGAGTTGCCGCGATTTTTCGACCGATGATTCCCGTCTTGCCCATGCCAATAATCACCACTCGTCCCGTGCACTTGAGAATCATCTCAACGGCCTTAAGAAACTTATGATCGATTTTCCTACTTAAGTCACGAATGGCTTGCGCTTCAATCTGAATCAATTCTTTGGCTTTTTGGAGTGACATAAATTATTTTCTGAAGGTCTAGAGATTAAAAACCTTCAGTCCTTTTTATTTTTTATCACCTTATCAATCGCAATCAAATCCACCAGCAAATCTTCTAACTGATCAAGCCGAAGCATGTTCGGCCCGTCGGACAAAGCCTTCGATGGATCCGTGTGGACTTCCATAAAAATCCCATCACATCCAGCGGCTACGCCACATCGCGCCAAAAGAGGGATGAATTCACTCTTCCCCCCCGTCGCATTCCCCAATCCTCCGGGCTGCTGCACGCTATGCGAAACATCCATAATGACAGGGCATCCCAATTGACCCATGATGGCCAATGACCGAAAATCCGTCACCAAATTGTTATATCCAAATGTCGAACCACGTTCAGTCAGCAAGACATTTTCGTTTCCGCTTTGGCGAACTTTCTCAACGGCGGCCTTCATATCCCAAGGTGCTAGAAACTGGCCCTTTTTGATATTCACAATTTTCTTCGTTTGTGCTACGGCAATAAGCAAATCGGTTTGTCGACACAAAAATGCAGGAATCTGCAAAATATCCAAAACTTTAGCAGCGGTTTTCACCTCATCGATTTCATGGACATCGCTCGTGACAGGAACATCAAAACGGTCTTTGACTTCCTTAAGAATTGCCAAACCCTCTTTCAATCCCGGGCCACGAAACGAAGATATCGACGTACGGTTTGCCTTGTCATAGCTGGCCTTGAAAATAAATGGAACTTTCAAACGGCTCGTGATGTCTTTCAGTTGAGAAGCAATCGTCATCACCGTCTTCTTATCTTCAATGACACAAGGTCCGGCGATCAAAACAAAAGGATTCCCACCACCGAATTTGATATTGCCGAGTTTAATAATTTTTTTCATAATCAATTCCAGTCTTAATCTCGTTGATGGGGATCATTCCATTTTTAGTCAATTAGCATCCCACTCGCTCACAATCGTCCCGTCTTATCTCGTATGAAATGTCGACGGGCCTCCAGTTCGCCCGTGAATTGCTAATTGACTAAAATATTTTTTCATAAAAATTTACTAATTGGGGCAAGAATTAATCCCTGAGTGAACTCCAGACACCGTCTTCAATAAGGTTTTCAATTCTAGCTCAAGAGGGTGTCCGTGTGAACGAATGGGTTGATTCTTACCCCATCATACTTTATTTCTCATCAATTCAGAAACCCGCTCCAAATCTTCCGGCGTATCAACACCAACAGTCTCATAATCCGTCAAGACCGTCTTGATTTTATATCCCCGCTCCAACACACGCAATTGCTCCAACTTTTCTGTTTTTTCCAAATCAGAAACAGACAGCTGCGAAAACTTTTTTAAAAAATCTTTGCGATAGGCATACAGCCCTAAATGCTGGTAACATTTGATCGTCGAGAAATTCTTTTGATCACGATTGAAAGGAATCGCGGCCCTCGAAAAATACAAGGCATAACCCCGGTCATCCACAACCACTTTGACCACGTTGGGATTTTTTAAAAATTCTTCTTTCGTAATTTTTCGAATGGCTGTTGCCATCGGACATTGAGGATCATCAATCAAGGTCTGCACCAAGGCATCAATCACTTTTGCCTCAATCAAAGGCTCGTCTCCTTGCACATTCACCACAATATCCGCAGGAATATTCGCAATCGCTTCAGCAATTCGGTCCGTTCCCGATTCATGAGCAGCCGAAGTCATCACGGCCTTGGCTCCAAAAGCTTTTGCCGCGTCCAAAACTCTCTGATCATCACAAGCGACAATCACATCCTTGACTAACCGACTTTTTGTAACCCTTTGCCACACATGCTGAATCATGGGCATTCCCTGAATGGGTGCCAAAACTTTGCCAGGAAAGCGCGTGGACGCCCACCGCGCAGGAATCACAGCCACTACAGAAGACATCTTTGAACCCCTTCATCGAATATATAATATATGCCTTATTGAAATATGAAATATTATAGGACAGGAATGATTTTAAGCAAACTTATTCTCAAACCTCAAGATTATGGCCAAAATGCCGCTTCCAGGCCTCATTGCGGCCCACCCTTGAAAACAAGACCTTGCGATGGCACCTCAATCTCTACAGGGACATATTTCCCCGCAGCTTTAAGCAAGGTCATATTCACGGGAAAAGTCTTCTGAAGAGAATAATCTTTACCCAATCTTGAAATTTGCAGCTTCAGCCCTGCCCCCTCGCCCTTAGAAAAAATGGTTCTTCCGACCACCAGGTATATTTTCTTATTGATATTCAGGGTGGTCTTGAATAAACTCTGCTGATCATAATCCTGGTGCATGAACCACACCAGCAGACTCAAAAAATCCCGAGTGTCATCTTCGATGTCATCGCTTTGATCACCTTTGAGCATCATCAATTGGTCATGGTGATACTTGATGGTCTTACGGATTTTTCCTTTTTTCAGCGAATGAAAATCGGTTTGCTTAAATTGCAAAGGCAACAAACTTTTCTGATCAATCAGAGATTCCAAATGAAGTCCTAAATTATGCAATGTCATTGCGCGCATCCACGGCAAAGGACTGAGCTGGCCCGAGACCTTATAGACATCTCGATTTTGATCCCGCGCGCTTTCCATCTTGATTTTGACAACACCGACGGGAATACGAAGGAAGTAAAACTTATATTGGAGATCTTGAATGGAATCTTGAGATGCGTATTTTTCTCTCCAGAGGTTGATTGCATTCCTCTGCCCATCCCAAGAGCCTGATTTCATTTGGGACCATTGATCAATCACACTTTGGACTTCTCGCACGGATCTCGATGAGAACAATGTTCGCTGAGTTGATGGCGAAAAAGCATAATGACGATCGCCCTGGGCTAAGACTTTAAATCCTTGATATTCCCACTCGGATGAAACGGCTGGCTCAGAGGCAAGGATTCGATCGCGGATTTCTTTTTTATGTTTAGCCGAAAATCCTTGTTGATAATATCCCGCCTTGAATGCAAATAAATCCAAATCGCCTTCTGGCTGGCTCAACCCAAAATAATAATCCACTTCTGGCTGGTAAAAAAGATTAAATCCATGGTATGTTTCAATCTTGACCATGGGATCTTGAGGAGAAAATGCTGGACGCAAATCTTTATTCTCCTCGACAAATTTCTGAAGCCCCGCCCCTCCCTCGGCAAACAGCTCTTTCTTGATTTGCAGATAGTGCGTCAATTTCTGAAGACTGACAAAAGTGAAAGCCTCAGCAAGTTGCGGCTGAACAAAATTGCGATGGCCAGCTTGGTGATTCAAATAAGCCAAAATCACCAACGCTGATGCGTAATCCCTGGCCTCGGTTCCAATCAACGTGTCGATTTGATGGATTTTATGATCATCGTCGTAATAACGATCTGGGAATGAAGAAACCATCTCACCGAGAAGCGCCTTTTTCTGATCTGGCTGTAAACCATAAAATGGAAACAAGTTCGTGAGGGTCTTGATCAAAAAAGGTTTTTGTTCAACAGCCTGAGCTAAAAAAACTTTGGCCTTGGAAAAATCATGCTCTTGCCAAGCTTTCAGACCTTTTTGAAAATTTTGATAAAACGGTTCAATAAAGTTTCCCTCTTGCCCGACGACCGTCACTCCATCAAAATGGTATGTCCGCACCCCCTCAGGACAAGGTCCATTGACCACAACCTGCCCGTGCTGTTGAGTGACAGAAGCCAATATCATCTTGAAAGAATCAAAAGCTTCAAAATCAAATGATCTTAAGAATCCAGGTTGCCACTTCTCTTTATAAGGGATGTCGGTAATCCCCGAGATACAAAGCTCTACCTTGCCCTCATCGTCTCTTTGCCGGAGATCATCGTCGATCAGATGAGCGATTTTAATGGAATCATAACTCCAATGATACTGAAGCAAAACCGTCTTCGACGAGCGGAGATGGATCGCCAGCAGATTTAAAACAATAAAGATGATCATCAAGCATCGGGTCCCATTGAGATAAAAACCAGTCCAGCGCTTGCTGATTTTCTGCGGAAGGATCTCGAAAAAGAACAAACTGAAAAACAAGCAAAAAACCGGAGAAAGATAAACAAGATACTTGGATACCGTTTCATTCGGATGACGACTCAGGTAAGGAATCAAAAGCGCATACCAACACCAAAAAAGAAAAAGATCCTTCC
>JANLHA010000217.1 GCA_024653845.1 Candidatus Omnitrophota bacterium
GCTCATTCATTTTTTCAGCGCGCTCTTTCGCATTTATTTCTCTTCAGGATTTTCGATGCTGATTGTTTTCTACGGCTTCGTACTTCATTTTTATGGAGCACGGATTTTCCAAAAAATCATCTTTCCATTATTCTTTTTAGGGTTCATGGTTCCCTTACCACTCGTTGTGATCATTGCGCTGAGCTTTCAGCTCAAGATTTTTGCAGCCAAAATTGCCGCCACCATGCTCAAATTGATTGGATTCTATGTGCAGCAGGAAGGAAGCATTCTTAAAATGCGAAATGCTTATGTGGTCGTCGATGATGTGTGTAGCGGGCTGCGATCTCTCATTTCGTTGACCGCTTTAGGAAGCATCTTTGCTTATTGGCTCAAAGGGCCCATGTGGAAACGCCTGTTACTTTTTGCGACAACGATTCCCATCGCGGTCATCACGAATGTTTGCCGCGTGATCATTCTGGCATCGATTAGTGAAATTTGGGGGCCGGAATATGCCGAAGGATTTGTCCACGATGCGACCGGATTTCTTGTTTTTGTTTTGGCATTTCTGATGTTGTATGTGGTCGGGAGGATGCTGGAATGAAGGGGCTCGATAAAAATTTGATTATGATTTTGGCGTGCTTGATTATCTCAGCCGCATTGTCCTGGACGCTTTATTTCAAAGAATATCATCAAACCGATACCGTAGATATTCATCGGTTCCCTAAAGACATCAAAGGATGGACGTCGAGAGAGCTCCCCATCACAGAAGAAGAATACGCGATTCTTGAAACAAGAAATGTTTTAGCCCGTGAATACCAAAATGCGAAAGGACAAAAACTTTATCTTCTTCTCGTTTATTCTCAAAGCAACCGTAAAGTTTCTCATCCTCCAGAAATTTGCTATACCGGAGGAGGGTTGAACATTTTGAAAAAAGAACGAATCTGGCTGTTGAATGATTCTCATGATCGCCTTGAAGCCAACAAATTATTACTTGAACAGGGTGAGATGAGACAATTGTCTTTTTATTGGTTCAAGATAGGAGACAGTTTTACCGCAAGCTATTGGAAACAACAAATTTTGATGGCATTGAAAAGTCTTATTGGCAAATCCTCCAGCAGCGCTTTGGTACGCGTTTCCTTAACAATGGAAGAAGGGAAAGAGTCGCCTGCCATTGGATTAGCTCAAGAATTTACTCGCCTGATCAAACCTTACGTTCTTCAATACCTACCCTAATTTTTGTTTTCAACATGTTGTTGCAGCTAAACACCCCAAGGTCACACGTTGTCCATACTTGTCATAGTAAATGTTTAAAGTCCCCCTTAATAACATTTCAATTCAACACAAGGCTATTTATTTCAACAACTTAAAAACCTACAAATTATCCCCAAAAACGTCTAATTGGCACATTATTTGCTTAATTAAAGATAGAGACTATGAAAGCGCTACCTAAATATATTTTGATTTTATTGTTCACGGCAATCCTCTCATTGGGAACCTTGGCCTTGGGGCCTAACCCAGCCATTGCAGGTTTAGCGGGAACTCAAAAAGAGCACCAGGCCGGAAATCCGCAATTGGAAGCGACTGCGACTTCAGATTCTATTAAAAAGCCTTTGAGGGCGCGTGCGCCTGAGCCATCGACCATTGCCCTATTTTTTAGCGGATTTCTTGGCATGCTGATTAGCTTTGTCAGACAAACATACCTTCTGACCAAAAGAGCCATCGACATTCTACTTTCTCTGCTGGCGTTGATTATCTTAAGTCCTATCGCTCTTCTGATTGCTCTTTTGATCAAATGCACCTCTTCAGGGCCTATTTTCTTTACACAAATTCGCGTTGGCCGAGAAGGGAAACTCTTTGAAATGTATAAATTCCGAAGCATGAAGGTCAATGCCGAAAAAGAGAGCGGTCCTGTTTGGGCTAAAGAAAATGATCCTCGCCTGATTCCTGTTGGTAAATTTTTGCGTAAAAGTCATCTGGATGAAATTCCTCAGTTCATCAATGTCCTTAGGGGGGACATGAGTATTGTTGGACCTCGACCGGAACGTCCAGTTTTTGTAGAAAAACTCTCTAACGAAATTCAAGATTATAAATATCGTCTCAATGTCAAGCCTGGGATTACAGGTCTCGCCCAAGTTCGACATCGATATGACGAGACAATCTGGGATGTTCGCAAGAAAGTGAAGTACGATCTTCTGTACATTCGCAATTTGTGCTTATGGACAGACTTAAGAATCCTGTTTCGAACACTCCGTGTTGTCTTGACAGGGGAAGGGGCAAGATAATATGAGAAACAACTTGGTCAATTTTAAAAATGCACTTTTAGTTTTAGCGCTTCCCATGATTTATGGATGTGGGGGAGGTGGCGGTGGAGCCATCAGCCAGCTCGGAAGTCTCTTTGGAGGAGGAAGCAGCAGCTCCTCGCTCGCCGGTGGCAGTAGTGGCGGTTCAGGATTTGGCTCAATTGCCAATATTCATCATAATCCAGAACCCGCAACCATGCTTTTGATGGGAAGTGGCTTGGCTTTAATGGCTTGTTACCGCAAAAAGAACTAATAACTTTGCAAAAAATAGATATCAAATAGAAAGGGGTAGATGATTTTTGAAAATCTACCTTTTTTTATGTCAAAGTCTGATTGACAAAGCTTTTCATCGCGTGGTAGAATGCGGCCTTAATGAATTCTCAACATATTGGAAGATTTAAGGTTAAATAACAACCCCATGATAACCACAAGCTCAAGCATTCAAAAAAATCCTGCTGTCATTCTACGCAACGCTGTCAATACAATTGTGTCCAACCCCATCATTTTGTTTCCTTTAAGCGTTACGGCATTCATCCAGATCCTATGCCTTGAAGTCATTTTCTTTGCTCCACGCCAACCTTTATCTCATTTTTTTGCACCCCTGATCCGCTATTTCAATGGAGAGATCTACCTCCACTATCCCCAAAACTTTGCCCTCCTGAACGAATGGTATCATTCTTATCTTTTACAATATACACTTTACATTTTTGTTCAAACCTTCTTGTTGGCCATGATGATCAACATCCTCTATCGACTGAATAATGACCAAAAAATTCGGATGAAAAATATTTTTCAACAAACCCTTTCGCTGTATTTAAACATCATTCTTGCGGCTCTACTTACGGTCATTGTCCTGCATAGCCTCATGACACTGTATGGAGTTGTTGTCAAAAGAGCCCTCATAATCCGCTCCACATCCGGAATTTTTTATATCATGAAGCGCATTGTTCTCGATGGGAGTCCTTATTTCCAAATTCTTCTTGCTGGGTTTGTAACAACCATTTTTTCATTTCTCATTCCTATCATTGTGATTGAAAGAAAAAACATCCTTTCCGCCATCATGCAAAATTTTAAAAATCTTTTTCAATCTTTTTGGGTTGTTTTAGGCATTATTCTTTTGCCTTTATTTTTGTATTTTCCAATTCTTCTTTTAAGGTCCAATTCTCACTGGTGGAGTGGCGCGCTTCCACCGGAAGCCCATGGCATTTTTATTATCATTAGCATATTTGTACTTTTGGCCATTGATGCGATTCAATATACGGCGATTACAAGTTATTATTTGCTGAAGAAAGAGAATTCATGAAAAAATTTCTTCTGACTTTAATTGGAATCATTTTAGGGCTTTTTGTTCTTTTGTCGCTTTTGGACAAAAGCAACTACAAAATCGAAAAGAAAATTTGGAAAGTTCAAAAAGAATTTTACGTCATTTCTAAAGACCCCAAGGTTGTTCCCGCGGCTAAGTTTGAAGAAGTGGCCAAGAGCTATCGAAAAATTGCAGAAAAATATCCCAAATCCTCTTTAACACCTCGAATCTATTTACACATAGGGATGGTCTATGCCGTCCAGAAAAATTTTCCTAAGGCACGGGCCGCTTTTGAAGAAGCCATCAAACGCTATCCTGATAATGCACCTCTTGTTGCCGAAGCTCTTTTTAGTATTGGCTTAACTCATGATCAAGAGAAACATCCTGACCAAGTTCTTAAAGTTTATGATCAAATCATCAAATCTTACCCACTGACTAAAGTGGGATTCAAAGCTCCTCTTTATAAAGCTAATTATTTGATGAGAATCCAAAGAACGCAAGAAGGGCAGCAGGCCCTCAATGAAGCGGTCAATTTTTATAAAAACATAGCACAAGAACATCCCAAGACACCCCTGGAATTCATTTCTCTCCGATTTCTTTTCACAACCTACATGGCCCAAAAAGATTGGGCCAATGTCATTACAACTCTAGAAAGACTTCTACTGAATTTTTCAAGTCCTCAGTATTTGGATGGCCGGAGGGCTGAAATACTTGTTAAATCGATCAACACAATCTCTGTTTCTCAATTAAAAGACTATAAACGACCAGTAGGAATTTATAAAAAATTTATTGCTCAATATCCCGAGCATCCCTTGAGTGGTGATCTCAAGAAGGTGATTTCCACGCTTCAAAAGTTTGAAAAAGAGGGAGTCACCCTCAATCCAAGAAGCAAATAGACCTGTCCTCAAGGGTAACGGAACGGCACCCCCACAAAAGTTGAAAATGATTATGCTCCAAAGTCCTTTTGAGAAATTCACTCAACCCGAACTTTTCAAAAAAGTGGCAGATATCTGTGCTTCTGTCAATCTTGTGGTCCATCGTCAGGAGTTGCTCGAAATTTCTCTACGTCAGACTTTGGAACTCTTTGACGCGAACCGCGGGTCCATTTTTATTCTCGAGAATGGGAAAGATTTAATTTTAAAGGCTGCTCAAGGGATGGGAGGGATCGAAGGAGAACAAATTGTCAAAACTTTAGGAGAAGGGGTCGTTGGTCGAGTTGCTATTAGCAAGAAACCTATTGTTGTTGAAGACATCTCCCGTGACGAACGTTTTATCAATTATCAAGCTCGCCGGAATTACAGATCACCATCTTTCATTTGCGCACCTTTATTGGTCAAAGATCAGTTGATTGGCGTGATCAATATCTCCGATAAAACTTCACTAAAACCCTTTAGTAATGAAGAATTGCTTCTTCTAGACTTTCTCGCCAGTCAAATGGCCCTTAATTATCGACGCATTGAGTTGTATCAAAAATTCAAGTCTATTGTTAAAGAATCAAAAGATTTGAAAGACCGCTTGGGACAGAGTAACCTAGAAGCCAATCATCTGAAGAAACAAATCTTCATCCAAGAACGTTTTGTGACGATTGGGAAGTTGGCAGGTGGAATTGCTCACGAATTCAATAATCCTCTCGATGGCGTGCTCCGCTATACCAACCTTTGCTTGGAACATGTCGAGAAAGATGATGTTGTGTATGGCTACCTCATTGAAGTCAAACATGGGTTAAACCGTATGGCCAATATTGTGCGCAGTCTTTTAGCCTGTTCCCGAAATGGAGGGAACAATTCTTCAAAAAAAATCAGTATCAATAAAACCATTGAACAAGTTCTTCAATCCTTAAAGAATGAAATCACCCACAAAAAAATTACAATCAAAAATAATTTTTCAACAAATATCCCACAAATACCTGATCTTGGTCTCGAACGCGCCGTTACTAATTTGATAAGAAATGCCATGGATGCGATCAACCACCCCTTGGGTGAAATCCGCATCGGAACATTTCTCGAGGATCAACACGCCATCATCACCATCGAAGACAATGGCATCGGGATTCCTCAAGAGAATATCGAAAAAATTTTTGAACCATTCTTTACCACCAAAGATATCGACCGTGGATGCGGGTTAGGCCTTACCATTGTGAGCGAGGTCATCAAAAGCTATGCCGGAGAAAT
>JANLHA010000218.1 GCA_024653845.1 Candidatus Omnitrophota bacterium
CCTGTGGGAAGTAGGGCTTCAATTGGAAGACTCAGATATTTTGTCAGCCCAGCGTATCATAGACGTTGCCAGTCGGATTCGGGCCGCAACATAGCCGTATAATTCTCTATTTTATCATAATTATTTGTTATTATTGAATTTACGTTCCACCCGCATCAAGTCTTTCCATTCCATTAATTCTTTAAAATTAGAAATTTGTAATAATTTGGTTTGACCGCCCTATAAGAATTTGATATATTAAGGACATTCTTAAGGGGAATATGATTACCTACCGAATATGTTGTTCAGGAAAGGGATAAAATAAGGATCTGCGCGCTTTCTTAATTTGAGGAAGTGAAAAGCAGATCTATTTTTATTGATAGAGTCTTGTGGCTCAATAGTTTGTAGTAAAAGCAGATCATTGGAAGGAGAAAATTATGATTGATCGTTACACGTTGTCAAAGATGGGGAGTATTTGGACGGATGAACACAAGTTCTCCATCATGCTCAAAATTGAAGTCCTTGCGTGCGAGGCCATGTGCAAGTTAGGAATGATCCCTAAAAAATCGTTGGAGAGTATCCGCAAGAACGCTAAATTTGACATTGAAGAGATTCGTCGACTGGAAGAAAAGACCAAACATGATGTGGTGGCTTTTATTAATAACGTCGGCCAATCTTTGGGTGCGGATGCAAGATATCTTCATTTGGGGCTTACTTCGTCGGATTTGCTTGATACCGCACTTTCCGTCCAATGCGTGGAAGCCAGTGACATTCTCATAGCCGATGTGAAAAAACTTTTGAATGTTCTCAAAATTCGTGCGAAACAATACAAAGATACAGGGTGCATTGCTCGAACTCATGGGGTGCACGCTGAACCGACGACCTTTGGGTTGAAGCTGGCTGTCTGGTATGACGAAGCTCAGCGTAACCTTCAGCGCTTGGAACAGGCGCGCGAAATGATTCGTATTGGTAAACTTTCTGGGGCGGTAGGAACGTATGCGAATGTTGATCCGTCAGTGGAAGAGCATGTTTGTAAAGAATTGGGATTGAAACCCGCGAACATCGCAACTCAAATCATTCAGCGTGACGTCCATTGTCAATTTGTCACAACATTGGCCTTGATTGGATGTTCTTTGAACAAAATCGCAACCGAAATTCGTTTGCTTCAGAAAACCGAAGTCTTGGAAGTGGAAGAGCCTTTCTTCAAAGGACAAATCGGTTCCTCAGCGATGCCTCACAAGCGAAACCCTGTCACATGCGAAAGAATTTCGGGATTGTCTCGTCTTTTGCGCTCTTATGCCATGGCGGCATTTGAAAATATCGACCTCTGGGATGAGCGTGACATCAGCCATTCTTCCGTCGAGAGAGTCATCTTGCCGGACAGCGCAACCACACTGAATTATATGTTACACAAGTTGATCCCTATCATCGAAGGCCTGTTGGTGTACCCTAAGAATATGGTGGCGAACTTAGGGAAAACACGCGGCCTGATCTATTCTCAGCGTGTTCTTTTGGAGTTGATGAAGAAGGGGTTGACTCGTGAAGAAGCCTATACCATCATTCAGCAATGTGCCATGCAAGTTTGGCAAGACACTTCAGATTTCAAAGAAGTCCTTTACCGCGACCGTAAAGTGCGCAGATATCTTAAACCGTCGGAAATCGACAGCTGTTTTGATATCAAATATTACACCCGTCATCGCGACGCCATTTTCAAGAAAGTCGGATTAAAATAACCCACATTTTGAAAGAGATGACTCTATGAATAAAGGAAATAAAATTTACGAGGGGAAAGCCAAGATCCTTTATGAAACGGACAATCCCGACCAATTGATTCAATATTTCAAAGACGATGCCACAGCGTTCAATGCGGCCAAGCGCGGGACCATTGACCAAAAGGGAGTTATTAACAACAAAATTTCTGCCAAGATGTTTGAATTCTTGCAGAGCCAAAATATTCCGAATCACTACATCAAGCTTCTGAGTGATCGGGAGATGTTGGTGAAAAGAGTGGAAATCGTCAAGATTGAAGTGATCATCCGCAATGTGGCCGCGGGATCGTTGTGCCGATTATTGGCGTTCGAAGAGGGCGCGCGTTTGTCTCAGCCTGTTTTGGAATTTTGTTATAAGGAAGACAAGTTGGGGGATCCACTCATCAATGAAGATCATGTCCGCGCTCTGAAATTGGCCACGGATGAAGAAATCGCAACGATCAAGACGTATGCCCATCGTGTCAATGAATTGATGACTAAGTTTTTCAAATCCTTAAATATTGACTTGATAGACTTCAAATTGGAATTTGGTCGTTATCAAGGAAAAATCATTTTGGCGGATGAAATTTCTCCCGACACGTGCCGTTTGTGGGAAGTGGGCACCCAGCGCAAACTCGATAAAGACCGTTTCCGACGGGATTTAGGAAATATCGAAGAGGCTTATCAGGAAGTTTTGGCTCGCGTGAGTCAGTAAGTTTTTTTCGATGTTGATATCAACGATGCTATGGCGTATTGAAGTCAAAGAAAAAGATGGGCTTCTTGATCCTTTGGGGGAAGGAACTCAAAAAGATATTCTTGATATCGGAGTTAAGGGTATCTCTCAAGTGAGGGTGAGCCAGGTTTATTTGATCGAAGGCGACATCCAAGACGCAGACGTTGAGAAAATCAGCCGAGAACTTCTTGCCGATCCTGTCACCCAGGATTATCAATGCTCTTCTAATGGTTTTGCGAAATTCATTCCGTCTTTCAAGGTGGTTGAAATTGCTTACAACCCCGGCGTGATGGATCCGGTCGAAGAATCTACCCTTAAAGGTATTCGTGATTTAGGGATACCGACGGTCACATCTGTTCGAACCGCTAGAAAATATTATTTGTATGGCAAGCTCTCTTCTCGGGACCTGAATCTCATTGTCGACAAAGTCCTGGCCAATAAATTGATCCAGCATGTTGTGAAAGAACCTCATGGGAAGGGGCAGGCATCGCTAAAGCCTGTGGCCAAACCCAAAGACTCTCCATTTCATGTTGTTTTGGTTGATCTTCTCAAAGCCAATCCGAAAGAATTGAAACAATTGAGCCAAAAAGGGCAATTGTTTCTTAATCTTGATGAGATGAAGGCCATTCAGCAACATTTTCGTAGCCTTAAGCGAGACCCTACTGATTGTGAACTGGAAACCATCGCTCAAACTTGGAGCGAGCATTGTTACCACAAAACATTTCGCGGCAATATCGAATACACCTCCCAAGAAAAGGGCCACAAGAAAACAAGGGTCATTCGAAATCTTCTCAAGTCGACCATTGTGAAGGCCACGTATAAGTTGAATAAGCCATGGTGCGTTTCGGTTTTTCATGACAATGCGGGAGTGATTGAGTTTGACGAAGATTTTCATGTCTGTTTCAAAGTGGAAACACACAACCATCCCTCGGCGTTAGAACCATTTGGCGGTGCGAACACGGGTGTGGGAGGCGTCATTCGCGATACCTTGGGAACAGGTTTGGGAGCCAAACCGATTTGCAACACCGACATTTTTTGTTTTGCACCACCGGATTATTCATCGAGTCGTTTGCCGCCGGGCACACTTCATCCGAAACGGGTGATGAAAGGTGTCGTCAGTGGTGTTCGCGATTATGGAAATAAAATGGGAATCCCGACGGTCAATGGCGCGATTCTTTTTGATGAACGGTTTGTCGGAAACCCCCTGGTTTATTGCGGGAATGTAGGGTTGTTGCCTAAGGGGGCAGAGAAAAAGGCTGTTCACAAGAATGACAAAATTGTGACGGTGGGTGGGCGCACCGGCCGCGATGGGATCCATGGTGCAACATTCTCGTCGGGAGAATTGACGGAAGAATCCGAAACGATTTCTTCCGGCGCGGTTCAGATTGGGCATCCCATTCAAGAAAAAAAGGTCTTGGATGCGCTGCTAAAGGCCAGAGATGAAGGGCTCTATCATGCAATTACCGATTGCGGTGCGGGTGGTTTTTCTAGTGCCGTCGGAGAAATGGCTAATGAGCTAGGCGCGCGCGTTGATTTGGAAAAAATTCTTCTGAAATATGAAGGTTTGACATATACCGAGCGATGGATTTCAGAGTCGCAAGAACGGATGGTGCTGGCAGTGGCGCCTGAATACGTCGAGCGATTGTTAGCCGTTTTTCAAGAAGAGAATGTCGAAGCCACGGTTATTGGAGAATTCACAGGATCCGAGAGGTTGGAGCTTTTTTATCATGGTTGCCAGGTGTGTGATCTCGATGTGAAATTTCTTCATGACGGGCCTCCGCGTTTGCATAAGAAAGCGATTTGGAAGCCGACCCGGCTTAAAGAACCCAAAATTTCTTCTTCAGAATCATTGAATGAATTTTTATTTGCAGTCCTTTCTCATAACAATGTGGCATCCAAAGAAAGCGTCATTCGGCAATATGATCATGAAGTTCAGGGCGCGAGTGTGATCAAGCCGCTTTCAGGAGTCAATAGCGACGGGCCGTCGGATGCGAGTGTTTTGGCGCCACGATGGAATTCCCAAAAAGGCATTGCGGTGGCTAATGGTATCAATGTCCGTTTTGGGATGATTGATCCGTATTGGATGGCGGCTTCTTGCATCGATGAGGCGGTTCGTCAGATCATTTCCGTTGGTGGGGAGTTGGATCGCATCGCGATTCTGGATAATTTTTGTTGGGGAAATCCGGATAAGCCGGATCGTTTGGGAGGATTGGTGCGTTGCGCGTTGGGTTGTCATGACGCGGCTATTGCGTTGGGTGTTCCGTTTATTTCGGGGAAAGACAGTTTATACAATGAATTCGCCCAAGGAGGCAAATCCATTGCGATCCCCGGAACCATTTTGATTTCATCCATTGGGATCGTTGAAGATGTTACAAAAACCGTGACCATGGATTTTAAAAAAGGCGGGAACCTCATTTATGTTGTTGGAAAAACGTATCCGGAATTGGGAGGCTCTATTTATTATGACATCTTGGGTCATTTGGGAAGTGCGGTCCCGACGGTAAGATTTAAGAAAGCCGTTAAAACATTTCAGGCCATGAACAAGGTTGTGCAATCAGGATATGCGCGTTCCATTCATGACTGTTCGGAGGGCGGGGTAGGTGTGGCTTTGGCCGAGATGTGTTTTAGTGGCGAAAAAGGGGCGACGGTTCATCTTAAGAGAATTCCTTATGAAGGAAAAAATCGACGGGATGATTTTGTTTTATTTTCAGAGTCTAATTCGCGATTTGTCGTCGAGGTCGAGCCGCGTCATCAGAAGGCTTTTGAAGCCACTTTGAAAGGCGTTGTGCATTGTTGTATCGGCCAAGTCGAAGAAACTCCGGAAGTTGTGGTGTATGGGTTGGATGATCAGATCTGTGTGAATGCATACCAGCAAGATTTGAAAGATGTGTGGAAGAGCGCGTTGAAGTTTTAATCTCAAACTAAAGCGAGAATGTATGATCTATCCAGAAAAGTATTCAGGCGAGTTTTCCAAATTTGAAGATCCGTGGCGTGTCTTTCGCATCATGTCAGAGTTCGTAGAAGGATTTGAAGAATTGGCTGAAGTGGGACCAGCGGTCAGCATTTTTGGCTCGGCAAGGACTAAGAAGGGCCATCGGATGTATAAGCTTGCGGACCGTACCGCCGAGCTTTTGACCAAAGAAGGTTATGCCGTCATCACCGGTGGGGGGCCAGGAATTATGGAAGCCGGTAATAAAGGGACATCCAAAGCCAAAGGGAATTCGATTGGTCTTAACATTGAGTTGCCTTTTGAGCAAAAGCCGAACAAATACATCACCACATTGATCAACTTTCATTACTTTTTTTGTCGGAAGGTGATGTTCGTCAAATATGCGAAAGCGTTTGTGATTTTTCCCGGCGGATATGGAACGCTGGATGAGTTTTTTGAAAGCATCACATTGATTCAAACCGGACGGATGGAAACATTCCCTGTTGTTTTGTTTGGGTCCGAATATTGGAAGGGAATGGTGGATTGGCTAAAAGGTCCCGTTTTGAAAGCCAAGAATATTGACGCTAAAGATTTGGATATTTTTCGTGTGGTTGATACGCCCGAGGATGTGATCAAGGTGATCCGTGATTTTTATGCTGATAAAAAAGGTGCCATTGCTGCCAAGCAGAAAACCGTACCTATTCAGAAAAAGAAAGAAAAAGAGTGAGTCATGTCTAATCCACGTGTGATCATTTTGCGAACGGCAGGAACGAATTGCGACCAAGAAACCGCATCCGCTTTTCGTGAGTTTGGAGCTGAGGTCGACTTGGTCCATATGAATTTGCTTTTTTCAAAAAAAGCGTCCTTGGAAGATTATCATATTTTGGCAATTCCTGGCGGCTTCACTTATGGCGATGACATCATTTCAGGTCGAATCTTGGCGAATGAGTTACGATTGCGATTAGGCCAAGAGATCCAAAAGTTTATTGATGACGGTAAGTTGATCATTGGGATTTGTAATGGGTTTCAGGTTTTGGTCCGTGCCGGAATTCTTCCGGGACCTTTTGAGGCTCAACAAGCTCAAGATCTTCGGCAGATCCAAAAAGTTACATTGACTTATAATGATTCGGGTCGGTTCGAGGACCGTTGGGTTCACTTGCATCTCGATGGGAAATCGGCCTGGACGCAAGATTTGGGAAAAATTACGTTTTTGCCTGTGGCTCACGCAGAAGGAAAATTTGTGCCGGCAGACCAGGGTGTTTTGAACAAATTGAATCGTCAGAGACAGGTGGTTTTTCGTTATTGTGACGTTCATGGGAAGCCTTGCACTTATCCGGGGGATCCGAATGGTTCCGTCGAAAGAATCGCTGCAATTTCAGACCCGACAGGCCGCATTTTAGGAATGATGCCACATCCGGAGCGACATTTTTGGCAGACGCAACACCCTTTCTGGACGAGATTGGAAAAGAAGGAAAAGTACGGCGAGGGGGCAAGAATTTTTGAAAATGGTGTGAGGTATGTTCGAGAAAAATTGTTAGCAGGCAAAGAAGCTGTGGGAGTGAAAAATTAAATGCGATCCATTACCTACAAATCCAGCGGTGTCAATATTGCTGAGGCCAATCGTTTTGTCGACGGTATTGGCGGTTTGGTCAAGGCTACCCATAACCCTTCGGTCATTCTTCGCAAGGGGTCGTTTGGCGGACTTTTTTCTTTTGATCCCGAGGGATATCAAAGTCCGGTCATGGTTTCTTCGACCGACGGAGTCGGAACAAAATTACTGATTGCTCAGATGGTTGGAAAACATGATACCGTCGGTATTGATCTGGTTGCAATGAACGTCAATGACATCTTGTGCGTTGGAGCCAAGCCTTTATTTTTTCTCGATTACATTGCCTGTGGTCGAGTGGAGACCAAAGTCCTTAAAGCCGTGATCAAGGGCATTGCCGAGGGGTGCCTTCAGTCGGGGTGCAGCTTGGTGGGAGGCGAAACCGCTGAAATGCCAGGGATGTATAAACGAGATGAATATGATTTGGCAGGATTTGTCGTCGGGGTGGTTGACAAAGGTCGAATGATCGATGGCTCGAAGATTCAAGAAGGTGATGTGGTCATTGGATTACCGTCGAGCGGATTGCATTCTAACGGATTCAGTTTGGTGCGTAAAGTTTTCTCGAAAGCGGAACAAAAACGGCTCGCCAAGGAATTGCTTAACCCCACGCGCATTTATGTGAAGGAAGTTTTGCCGCTTTTGGAGCGGTTTTCGATCCATGGGATTGCGCATATCACGGGCGGAGCATTTTATGAAAAATTGACCAAGATTTTGCCTGAAGGGTATTGTTTTTTGATTGAGCAAGGATCGTGGCTGCTTCCAAAAATATTTCAAAAGATTCAAGAAAAAGGTAAAATAAAGCCCGCAGAGATGTTCCGTACATTTAATATGGGCATTGGAATGACTTTGGTTGTACATCCCGACGACGTTCAGGGGGTAAGAGACTTTTTAAGACAAGAGAAGATGGATTCTTTTGTGATTGGGCGCGTGATCAAGGACGCGAAACAGAAAGTGAAATTTGTGACCCGCTGATGTCATTAAGGAGATTTTTATGAAAATTTTAGTGATTGGTTCTGGGGGACGAGAGCACGCCTTGGTCTGGAAAATCAAGCAAAGTCCTAAGGTTGAAAAGATCTATTGTGCCCCTGGCAATGGGGGGATCGCCCAAGATGCGGAATGTGTGGATATCAAGGCTGATAATATTGAGGAACTCAAAAAGTTTGTCAAAAGCAAGAAAATTGATTTGACCATCGTCGGGCCAGAAGCGCCACTGGTGACTGGCATTGTGGATGCGTTTGTGAAAGAGGGTTTGAAAATTTTTGGGCCTACCAAGGCGGCGGCGCAACTGGAAGGGAGTAAAGTTTTTACCAAGGAATTTCTCAATCGGTGGAACATTCCCACGGGGGCGTTTCAAACATTTGAAAATTTAAAAGATGCGAAAGATTTTCTAGAGCAAGCCTCTTTTCCGATTGTGGTGAAGGCTGAGGGCTTGGCAGCAGGTAAAGGTGTTTTCATTTGTGAGACGAGCAAGCAGGCCCGGGAAGCGGTTGATCAGATCATGTCCGATAAAGTTTTGAAAGAAGCGGGCAAGAGGATCATTGTTGAGGAGTTTCTAGAAGGCGTAGAAGCTTCCATTCTGGCCATCAGCGACGGAGAGTCATATGTGGTCTTAGAGCCTTCA
>JANLHA010000219.1 GCA_024653845.1 Candidatus Omnitrophota bacterium
TGTTAACTCTCGCAAACGATCTTTGATGTCATTGATATAAAAATTCGTGCGTACCAGCCGCACCCCGCAATTGATATCGAACCCCACTCCTCCTGGCGAAATCACACCGCCTTCACGAATGTCGGTAGCCGCCACACCGCCGATGGGGAACCCATATCCCCAATGCATGTCAGGCATGGCAATGGAATGCCCGACGATCCCAGGAAGATGTGCAACATTGATGACTTGCTCAATGGCTTTGTCGTGCAGAATATGTTCTAAAAGCTTATCGTTGGCATAAATCAATCCCGGAACACGCATTCCAGGTTGAACAGGAATTTCGTAACGACAAGAGTCAATTTTTTTCAACACGCTTATCGACGAAATCATAATGATCTCCCTGAAATCTAAAAAGCACATAAAGGATCACCCCAACTAAAAGCCAAATTCCAATGGCAATCCCCAACTTCATAATTTCCTCAAACAATTCTTTGGGTCCAAAAAGATACACATCCTCCCAGGTTTCTAAAAGAACCACCCCTATGATCACTCCCACCAGGGAAACCCATTCGAGACATCACGCGCATAAAGAAACCCGTAAAAATAACGATCCATCCCAAAATGTCACAGAAATTTCCCCATCCCTCCTTTTCCCAACGAGGGATGAATTGATAAAAGAGCAAGCTGATCGTTAAGGCAAAAAAGGAAATCAAAAAACCTTGTGTACGAATTCGTAACTTCATAGGAGTTGATCCTTAATTGTATTTTATAAATCAAAAATGATTTCTGCGCGGTATTCCCCATTCTTTTGATCGACGTGAAAATCATGATAAGTCACCGCCTTGACTTCTCGCAAATAGTGGAAATGTTGACGTTCAATGCCCCAAGCAACGGCACAAATTTCGGTAAAAGAAAAATGCGTAATTTCAAAATCCACAAAAAAAAGGTGTTCACACTCCGAAACAGACAACAGCTCGCTCAACCACAAAATCATCAGCGAATCCAAATCCTGTTCTTGAAGGTTAAAGGTATGCTTTCGACGAAGGGCGTCTATGAGAGGGCCTTTAGGCTCGGCCATCACAGAGAACATTCCTTGAGCCGCCTTAAAGAAAAGCGTCTTTACATCGGGAGCAACAATACGAATTCCCATATCACCCGTGTGATCGATCCATTCGTAATCTTGCATGATTTTATTCTAGAAGAAACTCGAGACGATTGCAATGAGTCATCCTGTTGAGCTCAACCACGACCCGTCGCGTGAGGATAAAGCTGAGAAACTGAATCCGACTGCCAGTATTGCTTGCTGTCAATATCCATGATGGTGAGCTTACCGCTCCAGCCAGCTCCGGTGTCCAAAGCCCAAACATTGCAAAGCTGTAAAGGGACATCCACGCCAAACATCAGAGTCGGCGTATGACCTAAAAAGATTTCACTATAAGAAGAATAGCGATACTTCGAATCCCAAAGGCTTTGTTTAGCCGCGTGTCGGATCAAATCTCGGTCCCAAACAAGTTTTTTCAAAGGCTGTTCAGCAATGGGTTTTTCTGGGTCAAATCCGCCGTGCACAAAAAGTTTATTTTGCTGCTCAATCCAAGGCTTAGAATTCTCAAGCAATTCAATATGCTCGGGCGGTGGTGGGTGATTTTGATAAGACAAAAGCGTATTCTTTCCCCCCTGGCTCAGCCACATCTCTTCGATCACACGCGAACGGATCCATTCAAGCGCCCAGACATCATGGTTACCTAAAACATATTGCAGATGACGAACCTTCAAAAGCTCGTCGATAGATTCACGCACCTGGGGCCAGCCATCACAAACATCCCCAAGAACAATGAGATGATCATTTTCATAATCAAATTGAGACCGCTCAAAACATTGCACCAGGGCACGGTGAGCACCATGAATATCTCCTAAAACAAATGTGCGCACACACTCTCCTTAAAATGCTCCGCCCTTTTGCTTCCCCGGGATGTAATAGGAAGGACAAATGAAACGAAAAGCCCGCGCGACCTTCTGGGCTTGGGCCAACTCGGCCTGACTTTGGGCTCTGGCTTGAGCCAAGTCGTGACCAAAAAGTTCTGTAAAATATTTCTCAGCAGCATCATGACGCTCTTTTTCTGTTTTGTATTGATTGCGAATGTTGGCCAATTCTCCAACGTCCAGCCAGAGTCCGCCACATTGACCACAGACATCAACTTCAGCCTCTTTCTGAGGACTAAAGAAATGGCGCATCATGACCGTCCCTTCACACTTGGGGCAAGAGCGTTTTTTTTGATGGTCAACAATCGCCTTCGATTGACGAGGGACGTTCAAAAGCTCTTCTCCGACGTGTTCATGGGATTCATCCAACTTTTTGATTTCAAGGTTATCGAGCCAAAGCCCTCCACACCCTCCTTGACAAACATCCACAACAACGTCTCTCACCTTTTTCTCAACGAGTTGATGACCACATGCGGGACAATTCATAATCCTCCTCCTTATATCCATCCTTTGAATGCTAACGCACAAATCGTTTTTGCATCTTGAATCAAACCTTTTCTAAACAACTGTTTGATCTGAGATCGACTCATCACTTTTGTGTGAATGATTTCATCGGCATCTTTTTCTGCCGAAGCAGGAACAAGATCGCTCGCCTCATAAATAAAAATCTTCTCTGTTGAATATCCTGGAACAGGGTAAATGAGCCCCAAACGTTGCCATCTCTTTCCTCGATAACCAGTCTCTTCAATCAATTCTCGTCGAGCGCAAGCAAAAGGAGTCTCCCCTCGATTGATATTTCCTGCCGGCAATTCGTAAAGATATTTTTTCAAAACCACACGGTACTGACGCAGAACAATGACCTGGTCTTTTTTCAAGCGAGGAACGATCAACACGGCTCCTGGATGTTCAATCAATTGGAAGCGCGTAACCATGCCATTAGGCAATCGACGGCTTTCCACTCGATAAACAAATTTCTTCTTCACGGCCATCTCCTTAATGATAAAGGCAAACTTATTTTCCGTGGTCATTCTAGCGTAACGGCAAAAACCATTCAACAGGAATCACGAAACAAGTTCTTTGACTTTGGTAAACAAATCGGGGGAATGGAAAGGTTTGGTGATAAAGGCTTCGGGTTTGAATTTTGGATCAAACTGCCCATCGGCTTCGCTGGAACGGGCCGTTAAAATGATGATGGGAATAGAACGATATGGTTCGGTATTTTTTAGAACACTGCAGACCGTATACCCATTCACCTTAGGCATCATGACATCCAAGATGATCAGGTCTGGCAAATCTTTCTGA
>JANLHA010000220.1 GCA_024653845.1 Candidatus Omnitrophota bacterium
CAGAGATAAGAAGCATGTGTTCTTTGAGCTTTGCGAAAAGGACCCTGTCTCTCAAGACATTGTCGCACGGATTGGGTTGGTGATTTTTGCTGGGAAGAAAACGTATATCGACGAGATTTTGCAGAGCGCTGAGAATGCGTTTAGTCTCAAAGATGATATTGAAGTCAAATTCTTATGTAAAGTGGATTTTTATCCGCCACATGGGGCGATTCGGCTTGTGGTCGATGGAATTGATCCGGTTTATACCTTAGGGAAAATCGCTCAAGAAAAGCAAAAGCTCATTGCTCTGCTCAAAAAGAGCGGCACCCTCGACAAAAATAAACAATTGGAATTGCCCTTGGTTCCTTTACGCATTGGATTGATCACGTCTTATGATTCTGCCGCGTACAATGATTTTTGTTCCGAATTGCGTTTGAGTGGATATGGATTTCAAGTTTTTGTCAAGAATACGTTGATGCAGGGCAAGGGCGCTGAAAAAGATGTCTGTCGGGCAATCGATCTTTTTGATCAAATGAAGAATATCGATGTCATCGTGATCACCCGCGGCGGTGGATCGATTGCCGAGTTGAGTTGTTTTGATAGCAAGGCGATGGCCGAAAGGATTGCCGTTGCGCGTCTGCCGGTTTTGTCGGGGATCGGGCATGAAATCAATATCACGGTGACTGACATGGCTGCCCACACTTATCAGAAAACTCCGACAGCAATTGCGCAATTTCTTGTTCAACGAGTCGAAGGTTTTTTAGTGCAAGCAGAGCAACGAGCTTCGCACATCATGGAATTTGCTCAGGAAAAAATTCGTGAAGAAAAGGGGAGGATCAAGGATTTCGCTCAAGGATTGCAGCGACACACGTTATTCTTTTTTAAAGACCATCATCAAAATTTGGACCGCATGAAAGCCGTGCTTCATCGACAACCTTTGCGTTTGTTGCAAGAGGCTAAAGTCCGGATCAAAGATCAAAAGCAAAGCTTGAAGCGGGTGAGTTTGATGAAAGTCAAAAATGATGGAATCAAGCTTAAAGGTTATGAGCGAGTGGTCGAAATGGCGAGCCCTCAAAAAACCTTCAAAAGAGGTTTTAGTATCACTCGAAATCAAGACGGAAAAATTGTACGCAATGTTAACGATCTCCATCCTGCAGATCGAGTTGTCACTCAGGTTTTAGAGGGAAGTTTTGAAAGTGAAGTCAAAAATATAAGGAGGGATTGATGGCCGAATTGAAATACAGCAAAGCCATTGAGCGTTTGGATGAAATCATCCGTAAGATTGAAGATGAAGAGATTGATGTCGATGAGCTTTCTGACAAAGTGAAAGAAGCTGTGGACCTCATCAAAGTCTGTAAAGATAAAATTGAGAAAGCTGAGATGGATGTTAAGCAGGTCGTTGAAGGCTTCAAAGTTGAAGAAGGAGAGTAGTCAATGGCCACCATGGCGGGAATGATATGGAAAGAAATTTCGAATACATTCTTTAAAAATGTCCGACGGCGATCAGGGCGAAGATTAGGTCGAGGAGGCTCACCGGTCAAATTTTTGCTTACGTTATTGGTCGCTGCTGCGGTTGGATATTTGGGATACAACCGTGTCATCGAGGGGCCATCATTACGTGTCGTTCAAGTTTACGACGGAGACACGATCAAGTTGTCTAATGGTGAGAAGGTGAGGCTGATTGGAGTGGATACCCCTGAGACGCACGATAACCAAAAACTTTTTCGTGATGCAGAGCGTAGCGGGCAAGATAAAGAAGTGATCAAGGCCATGGGAGAAGAGTCTTATCATTTTACCCAAGATTTGGTTTTGGGCAAAAATGTCCAATTGGAGTATGATATGGAAAGAAGAGACAAGTATGGCCGACTTTTGGCCTATGTCTGGTTAGAAGGAAATGAAAGTCAATCCAGTTGGCCGGAATACGCGGTCACGCAAATATGCAAGAATGAAAAAGGGGAAGAGGGGCAATGCCTTTCTCTCAACGCAACATTGTTGACTGCGGGATATGCGCAACCGATGACGATTCCACCGAATACCAAGTATTCGGATCAGTATCGAAGGTTTTATCAACAGGCTCGTGATGAAGGGCGAGGACTTTGGAGAGAGTGATATGATGAGTGTTCTGGGTTTTATCATCGGGTTAGCGATTGTGATCGCATCTTCCTGGATTTGGTACTGGGTTCGGGTCAGAAAATCTGGGCAGGATTTATTCGGTGGTAAGCCGACGTTGTTTGATGTTCGTCGCCTTTTACTCGAAGGAAAGCAAGAAGCCGCGATTCGTTTGTACAGCCAAATTTTTAGAATCAATCGTCAAGAGGCTGAAAAGGGTGTTAGAGAGCTAGACAGCAGTTTGCATCATGATTGATCGGTAAATGAGCCTGTTTCATAATATTGTCCTGCAAAGAGCTGTTGTTTGCAGATTATGAGATGGGTTCTTGCGCTTTTAAGGCTCGCTGCTATAATGGGGAAATTATTTCCAGCTTGAAGTCATGAGCGCCCTTAGCTCAATTGGATAGAGCATCTGCCTTCGGAGCAGAGGGTTGGGGGTTCAAATCCCTCAGGGCGCGTATTTTTTTGAATTTTAATCGTTTTTTAATCTTAATTTAATCTTGATTTTGATAGCTTTTTCTCAATTGTTAATTTGTGAAAGGAGGTGTAGCAGCTCACGTGACATTCAATCTTAGAGAAAATGAGATTTTATTGAATAAAATAATAGAGAAGTCCAATGATCAAAAAACAAACATAGGGAGATTAAAATGAAGAACAGTATTTGGTTGGTTACGATGATGGTGATGGTTGTTTTTTCCCCGGTTGTGACGATGGCTGATGCCGCTATGGAAGCTATGCAAGCTCAAGAAACCGTTGTGGAAGGAACCATCGCTGGAATCGATAATGGCATTGTGACGATCAGCATCAAAGCCGCTGATGAAACTGTTTCCGAAGTTGTGGTGGAAACAACATCTGAGACCAAATATGACGAAGGAAAAGCTTTGGTCGATTTGAAGGCTGGAGACAGTGTGACCGTTGCTTATGAAGTGAAAGACGGAAAGAACGTGGCTCTTTCCATTGAGAAAAATGTCGAAGAAACCACTTCTCAAATGAAGGCCGAAGTTGTTGAGTAAGTTCTTTTAACGTAAATTTTGTTAAAGGGGGGGCATCATTCTGATGTCCCCCTTTTTTTTGGATTCCCGTCGAGAAAATGGAATCATATATTTTATGTTTATTGCTTTACAAAAATAAAATCTTCTTATATGATACCCGAGTTATCTAACCCTTCATTCTTATGTTGACAACAAACCTGAAAAAAACTTGTCTTTATGAAGAACACTTATCCCTCAAGGCCAAGATGGTGCCTTTTGGAGGATGGGATATGCCTGTTCAATACGAAGGCATTTTGGCAGAATATGAACAGACCCGTCGGCGAGTTTCGGTTTTTGATACTTCTCACATGGGCGAGTTTTTTATTGATGGAGATGCGGTCGCTTCTGGGTTTGACCATTTGGTCACGCAGCCCATTTCCCCAATGCCATTGAAGGCTTGTCATTATGGCGTTCTGCTTAATGAAGAAGGCGGGATCATTGATGATTTGATCGTGTATCGTCTCGCACCAGAACGTTGGATGATTGTTGTTAATG
>JANLHA010000225.1 GCA_024653845.1 Candidatus Omnitrophota bacterium
TCTGTCTCCACGCCGGCAACCTTATTTTTCTCGACGTACATCTTTCCTAAAATCCCTTCCCGCAACGCTTTCTTAAACCACGTCGCCAGAATCAGCGAATGATAAATCTCTCGCAACGGGGCAAAATTTTCACCTTCGTTGACCTCGCGTTCAATGGCAGGAAGAATAATTTCGCGCAGGACTGAGGATATTGCTTCGTCGGGCTTCACCCTCATTACAGTAACATCCTTTTTTTGACTATCCGCTACACGCTTCTGACTATCCGCTAAGTATTCCTCCTCCAGCATCACCTTCAACCTCGCCTCCACCACGAACGCGACGTCGTTATTCACCCACACTTCGGCCTTCTCCGGCACAATCCACACTTTTTGAAAAGTATCGACGGGGATTTGCGTTGTCCCTAACTCCTTTGCCGCCTTTTCATAAACCGCTGTCCAAAATTTCTTGCCCAATTCATTCTCTGGATACATGAGCGATGCCGTCAGTTGCTTTAAAAGATAATCCTGGGCGAGCATGTCCCGTCCCATTTCCGTGATTCCAAAGGCATCAGGAATGATCCGGTCCGGCTCCTCCGGCGACAAGTTCACCCACAAATCTTTCTCCGGAACGGTCAGCGAGGCCAGAAAATATTTAATCAATTGAATTGTTTTCTCTTGGATTTTATCGACGGGACGGTCCCCTGTGTCCACAATGAAGTCCAGACGAAAAGGATGATCAGGATGGACCTTGAGACCTTTAAGAACAGGTGGGAAAACGACTGGGCTCAAATCCAATCGCATACCCGGCGAGGGAAGAAAGAGTTGCCCCTGAGCGTAAACCTCAGAAACGGGAAGGGCACTAGGAATCCCCAGTGTTAACGATAGAAAAAAAGACACAAAGACTCTGGCACTTTGCATAGGATAAAATTTCTTGGATAGCCGACGTGACATACATCAAATATAAAACATTCTTATATAGAAAACTAGTTAATCGGGCCTTCGATGTGTTTCAAAAAATAATCCAAATCCTCTCGTGTATGCGTCGCCATCACGGCGACTCTAAGGCGTGCGGTGTTCATCGGCACCGTCGGAGGTCGGATCGCCGATACAAAAATCCCCTGCTCCCACAATTGCTTTGAGAATTCAACTGCATGCTGTGAGGCCCCCACCACAATCGGGATGATGGGAGTTTCGGTCGATAACGTATCCAAGCCCATCGACCTCAAACCTTCCTGGACATAACGCGTATTATTCCAAAGCTTCTCTCGACGCTCCGGCTCATCTTCAATAATCTCGACTCCCCGTCGAGACGCCGCAGCCACAGCAGCTGGCAAAGCCGTCGTATAAATAAAACTCCGGGCTTTATTGATCAAAACTTCAATCAATTCTTTGGATCCACAACAGTACGCACCAAAAGATCCTGCAGCTTTGGATAAAGTCCCCATCTGAATGATGTTTTTATCGTCGATCCCAAAATGCTCTAAAGCACCTTTCCCATTCTTACCAAGAACTCCGAGGGCATGTGCATCGTCAATCATCGCAGTGCATCCATATTTGTGGGCCAGATCAACAATCCCTGGCAGGGGAGCAATATCACCGTCCATGCTAAAAACACTATCGGTGATGATCGCTCTCTTCTTATGTCCTGTCGACGCTTTGATCATTTCTTCTAAAGCCTTTAAGTCACAATGCGGATAACGCTTGAATTCTGCCTGACTTAAAGCGATCCCGTCGATGATCGAGGCATGATTCAATCGGTCCGAAAAAATGATATCATCTCGGCCAAACAAAGAAGAAATGATTCCAACATTCGCCATGTACCCGCTACTAAAAAGGAGCGCTGCTTCTGTCCCCTTGAACGTCGCCAATTTCTCCTCGAGCCTTCGGTGCGACGACATCGTCCCGCAGACCAATCTCGACGCTCCCGACCCAAATCCTTCAGTCTGCATCGCCTCGGTTGCTGCCTGTACCAGACGTGGATCCTCAGCCAGGCCCAAATAATTGTTCGAACAAAAATTTAAAACACGCTTTCCATTGACGACAATTTCTCGTCCCTGCGATCCCGAAACGTCTCGCAATGTACGCCTTAAGCCTTTTTGATCAAGCTGCGCTAAATCTTTTTCAAAAGAATGATGCGTGGCATCTTTCATCTTAGCACCATGTCTCCCGCTAACTTTTTGATCACTTCTCCGCGATCATTTCGCAGCAACAATCCACCATCCTCCGCAAGTCCGATCGCCTCACCCTCTAAAACATCTTTTCCATCGTAGAATTTAATTCTTTTTCCTATCATATCCGAAAGTTCTTTCCAGCGAGGCATAATGCTTTTGAATCCATCTCGCTGAAAAATCAAATACCATTCTTCTAGAGACTCTAAAATTTTCTGAAAAATTTCAATCCGCGTGAGATCTTTAGCCCCTGCCGCCTTCAAAGAGGTCGCCCCTACAGGAAGTTGCTGCAGAGGCGTATTCACGTTCAGGCCGACCCCTAAGACAACAAATCTCACTCGATCCATTTCAGCATTCAATTCCATCAAGAGCCCTGCCACTTTTTGATCATTGATCAAAATGTCATTTGGCCATTTGATTTTTACTGGTAAATTCGTCGCACTCTGAATGGCTTCACAAACCCCCACGGCGCACACCAATGTCAATTGAGAAACAACACTCAACGAAACTTGGGGCCGCAAAATCACCGACATATAAATCCCTTTTCCTTTTGGAGAAATCCAATTGCGACCCAATCGTCCTCGACCCTTGGTTTGGCTTTCGGCACAAACAACAGTCCCTTCTGGGGCACCTTGTATTCCGAGTGCGACGGCCTCATCCATCGTCGAGGAAACCGTCTCATGATAAATGATTTTTTGTCCGAGAATATTAGCTTTGAGACCTTGTTGAATTTCCTGCGGATAAAGCTTGTCGGGTAAAGACAGCAAACGATAACCACGATGGGGAACCGCCTCAATTTCGTAACCTTGTTCGCGAAGGTCTTCGATGTGTTTCCAGATGCCCGCGCGGCTGATTTTCAGATGACGACTCAAGTCCTCACCGGAGAAATACCCGTCGGATTGGCGCAAAAATTGTAAGATTTGGGGTTGCATATTTATTTGAATATCTGGGGATAGGGATGATTCCTGAGTGAACTCCGGTCACCGGCTTCAATAAGGTTTTCAATTCTAGTGGAGACGGTGATCGTGTGAACGAAGGAGTCATCCCTATCCCCAGATATTTCTAAAATTATTTAATCTCTCAATCTCTTAATAATTCTCGGCAGCTGCTCCAGGAAATAATCAATCTCTTCTTCCTTCGTCCATCGCCCAATCGTCACTCGCAACGCTCCATAGGCCAGCTCGTCGGGAAGTCCGGTCGCTCGCAACACATGCGAAGGCTCAAGCGCACCCGACGTGCAAGCTGATCCCATCGACGCTGAAATCCCCGCCATATCCAAGCTCATCAACAATGATTCTCCTTGGACCTTTTCAAAAGCAAAATGAGAATTGTTCGGAAGTCGTTTTTCAGGATGTCCATTCAACCGCGCTCCAGACACAGACTTCAAAATTCCGTCGATCAATTTCTGACGCAAACGTATTTGTTCACTGACCTCGGTTTCCATATTTTGCGAAGCCAACTCAATCGCTTTCGCCAATCCTACCGCTCCCGCCACATTTTGTGTTGAAGCTCGTCGATTTTTCTCCTGATCACCGCCAAATAAAAATTTTTCTAAACGAATTCCCTCGCGGATATACAACGCCCCCATTCCCTTAGGACCATAAAATTTATGCGCCGACAAAGAAAGTAAGTCCACCCCCATCTCTCCAACATCAACAGGAACATGTCCTACGGTTTGCACCGCATCAACGTGAAAACAAATTCCCCGGGCTTTCATCAGGCGACCGATCTCCGCAATTGGCTGAATGGTTCCAATTTCGTTATTTGCATGCATCACTGAAACGAAAATCGTCTCCTCGCTGATGATCTTTTGAAGAGCCTCAACATCCACCATTCCATACCTATCCGCATTCAGATAGGTGATTCGAAAACCGTTCTTCTCTAAATATTCTGCTGGTTCTAAGACGGAATGATGTTCAATCCGACTCACAATGATGTGATTACCGCGGCTTTTCAAATTTTCCGCTGCGCCAAAAAGGGCATGATTATTCGATTCTGTGCCTCCTGAAGTAAAAATGATTTCCGAAGACTTGGCCCCTATAAAAGTGGCCACCTTCTGGCGAGCATCTTCCAAAGCTTTATTGGCCTCGCGTCCTACTCCATGCGGACTCGAAGCATTGCCAAACTTCTCGAAAAAAAACGGCTTCATAGCTTCAACAACCAATGGATCGGTCGGCGCTGTAGCGGCATAGTCAAAATAAATTTTTTTCATTCTGATCCTCCAATAATGAGAAATATTACCTTATCTTATTCTCATTGTCAACCTGAAGCAAATACAGTGGTTGACAATGCAAGACCAGAAAATTTTCTGTAAAAAGCCTCTCAATTGACAAAAATATTCCTCAATGCTATATTGGGGCACGATTTTTTGTTGGGCGCTGCCCTCAAAAGGACAAGCACCCAGATTTTTCCATAAAAACTTTTGATGTAATCTGGGGCTGTAGCTCAGTTGGGAGAGCGCTTCAATGGCATTGAAGAGGTCGTCGGTTCGATCCCGTCCAGCTCCACTGATCATTTAAAATTTTTGGTAGTTGTTGTTCATTTAAAAATATTTGCTGGGGTGGCGGAACTGGTATACGCGCTGGTCTCAAAAACCAGTCAGGGCAACCTGGTGAGGGTTCGATTCCCTCCCCCAGCACAAATTTTCCCACCATGCCCACCTCAAACATCTTCATGCCGCTATTGCTGACCCTCTTGAGTTTCTTTCTTAGACTCGCCTTGATCAGCAAAGGCCCCTTTCACATCGACTGCCTTAATCTGGCCGTCTTTGCTCAACAAACTCTCGAGACCCATCGTCTTCATTATCTTTTTGGACCAGGCTATCCCTTAACCGTTCTTCTTGGTTCCTTTTTCGTTTGGATCACCAGCCTTTTCTCAAATCATGATTCCGTTTTTGCCGTCAACTTGATGAGCGTTGTTTTAAGTTCCTTCTCGGTGGGGATCCTCTACATTCTGGTCAAGAAACTTTTCAACCCACGCGTGGCATTCTTTAGCTCTTTTCTCTTTTCCATTTTTCCCATCTTCCTTGGAATATCTGTTTATGGAATGAGCCATGCCCCAGCCATTTTCTTTTTCCTTCTGGGAATCCTCTTCTTACTTCAATTTGATCATTCCCGTCGGGGAAAAGATCTTTTGTTGAGCAGTCTCTGCTTGGGGCTCATGGGAGCGTGTCGCATTCAAGACCTTGCTTTCATTAGTATTCCTGCAAGTTACTTGCTTTTTATTGTTCTTAAAAAAGCGCTCGTCCCTTTAAATTTTCGAAAAACTTTTCTGCGGCTTATTGTCTTCTGGATAGGGACAGGAATCATTGCTGCTACTTTTCATCTTCCTCTGCTGCTCTCGTCGATGGAAACAAATTACTCCTCACAAATGTCGAGATTCTGGGAAAAAGCGATCACCCTGAATTTCCTGGGAATTTCTCCAGATTCTCTGTTTTATACATCTCAAAACATCATTTTCGGATTAACCCCTGTTGGGTTTTTATTGGGAATTCTTGGATTTTTCTGGATTTATCAAAATGATCGTAAAAAATTCTTCTTTCTTATTCTTTGGTTCTTCATTCCTTTTTTATTCTATGGCAACATTTGGGGAACCGTTCCTCGATTCTACTCGTTTTTCACCATTCCCTTGATCATTGCCATTGGCTACACCTTCGATTATCTTCTGAAGTATAAAAATTTGCTTTTCAAGATCACATTAGGTCTCATTTTTAATCTCATCATTTTGACTCTTTTCTTTAACATGTACCCCATTCTCAAATTCCGCCACGATCACGCTTTGCTTCCTGAAGTAGCACGTTTCATTGCCCAGCATACAGAATCAAATGCAGTCGTTATCACAGGCGACGAGTCATTCTTTTTCAATCATTATGGAAACGTTCAAACGCTTTCAAAACCTGCTTATGAACTCTATCCTTCGGATGGATCTCTTCAAGAATTTAAGAAAGAAATTGACGCGCTTCTTGAAAAAAATACTCCTCTCTACATTACCTCTACAGGGCTCTACAGTTATGACAACGGTAAATTTTTCTCGACGATGATGAAAAAATCCTACCACCTTCATTTGATTGGCCGACATTTGAGCGAAGACTGGCACAAAGGCGAAACGCGACTGCGTACAGGTTGGGAATATCTCTGGAGAATCGAACCTGAAAATTTTGAGGATTGACGATCCTCGATTTTCAGGATAGACTTTAAACATATGAGAAATCTTTCAATCATTTTTATCTTCGCATTGCTCCTGTCTTCCTTAGCTTATTCCGAAGAAACAACACCGCTTCAAACTATTGTCCTTAAAGATGGGACCGTTTTAAAAGGCCGTCTGGTTGGGATTAAAAACAACCACTACCAAATTCAGACCACGGCTTTGGGGCAGCTTGAAATCCCTGCCATGAATGTGACCAATATTTCTTCAGGTACACCAAGTCTTCCAGCCGCGGGACAGATACCGACGATTTCTCCCAACAGCATGCCTGCGCTATCTGGATTAGGCCTCTCTCCAGAACAATCTGGAAATTTTTATCAAGGTCTTCTGGCCAACCCCAAAGTCATGACGATCATTGAAGAAATCACCAAAGACCCTCAATTGATGAATCTTTTGATGAACGAAAATCTTCTGCAAGACATCATGAGCATGGATCCGACACGGATTGGAAAAAATCCCAATGTCGATAAAGTGATGTCTAATCCTTCGATGCAAAGACTGATGAATGAGATCGAAAAAAACATCGACATCCCATCGGAATCCACATCACAATAAATTTACCCAGATCAATTTGAATTCTTTTGACTCGTAAGAATCTGTGAAGGCAGGTCTCGAAACTGCAGATAATGCTGCGCGGTTTTTAACGCATCCGTCGCCTCAATGAGACGATTCTGTTCTCGGTAAAGTCGAATGGCTTCTTCTAAATAACTCCATGCCTCTTCATCCTTCTTTAAATGCGCATGAATTCCAAAAAGATTGAAATAGCCTTCCGCAAATTGCGGGTTGAT
>JANLHA010000227.1 GCA_024653845.1 Candidatus Omnitrophota bacterium
CCGCAATATCGACGTGGCCATCCAAGAAGTTCAGACGAAATTATCTCAAGCCCAGCGTCAACTTCCCCGTGAACTCGACCCGCCGGTTGTGACCAAAACGAATCCTGAAGACCAACCCATCATTTGGATTGGAGCCACCGCGGATGAAAATATTCCTACCCGAGCTTTAATGGATTATGTGCAGAACCACTTGCAAGATCGCTTCTCGACGGTTAAAGGTGTTGGAGAAATTTTCTTAGGCGGGTTTATTGAGAGGAATTTGCGGGTTTGGATCGATGCCCAAAAGCTCGAACAGTATCAATTGACCGTCCAAGATGTGATGACTGCTATTCAGCAAGGCCATAGTGAGCTGCCTGCCGGACGTTTGGAGACGGCACAGCAGGAGATGAGTATCCGTGCGATGGGCGAGGCGCTTAACACGGAAGAATTCGGTAACATTGTGATTTCTCGACGAGGCGGCCAGCCGGTTTATAAACCGATTTATCTGAAAGATGTGGCAACCATTGAGGACGGTTTGGCAGATGTTCGCCGAATTTCTCGTCAAGATGGGAAAGAAGGTGTGGGGATTGGAATCCGCAAGCAGCGCGGGGTGAATGAAGTCGAGGTGAGTAAAAGAGTTTTGAAGCGTCTCGAAGAGGTGCAAAAAGAAGTGCCCGAAGGGATCAAAGTTGGATTGAGGGTCAATCGGGTCAAATTTGTTGAAGAGTCGATGCAAGAATTGACGTTCACTTTGATTCTGTCTGCGATTGTGACGTCGATCGTTTGCTGGCTTTTTTTGGGGTCCATTTCTTCGACGTTTAATATTTTGCTTGCGATCCCGACGTCCATTCTTGGAACGTTTATTGTGATCAGTTTTCTTGGGTTTACGTTGAACACCTTTAGCATGATGGCGTTGTCATTGGCTATTGGGATTGTCGTTGATGATGCCATCATGGTGTTGGAAAATATTGTGCGTTATCGCGAAAAAGGATTGAGCTCTGTGGAAGCGGCGACAACGGGGGCTCGGCAAATCACGTTTGCCGCAACTGCTACGACTTTGGCGGTCATTGCCATCTTTCTTCCCGTGGCGTTTATGCAGGGTGTTGTTGGAAAGTTTTTCTATCAGTTCGGAGTGACGTTATCGGTTGCTGTAGGAATTTCTCTTTTGGAAGCGTTGACGTTTACTCCAATGCGCTGTGCCCAATTTCTAGAGGTGCAAGAGCATCAAAGTCTTTTTGGACAGAGGGTCGCTCAAGAATTTCGTCAGTTGGCAGAACGTTATCGACGAGGATTGAATTGGGCGCTACATCACCGTCGAAAAGTGATTGTTTTTGCATTTGTGCTTTTTCTTGTGTCATTGGGCATCATGAAATTTTTGCGTAAAGAATTTATCCCTCCTCAAGATCAAAGCATGTTTTTGTGCCGTGTTCAAACGCCTGTGGGGTCTTCCCTTGAATTCACTAACGAACGTTTCAAGGAGGTTGAGAATTTTATCATGTCGCGGTCTGAGGTGGTCGGTTACTTTTCAGCGATTGGTGGTTTTGGCGGAGGCGAGGTTAATAGCGGACAAATTTTTGTGAGTTTGAAAGAGCCTGGAGATCGCCCCATCGTTGAACCTTATAAGAAAAAGCCGGCTCAGACGGAAGTTATGGATCATTTGCGAAAAGAATTTAAGAAGAAGTTCCCAGATACCAAAGTGGTGATTCAAGACCTTTCGCTCAGTGGCCTTGCGGCGTCTCGAGGATTTCCTATTGAAATGACCATTTTGGGACCAAGTTGGAGTCAGTTGACGGAGTTGAGCAGAAAGATTGAAGAGAAAATGAAAGCCAGCTCTTTGATGACGGACGTGGATAGTGATTACGAAGATGGCGCGACTGAAATCCGTGTTTTTCCGGATCGTCAGAAGGCCAGTGAACGGGGCGTGAGCATTGAGAGCATTGCGCAGACGATTAATGCATTGATTGCGGGAGAACGTGTCGCAAAGTACACTCAAGGTGGACGCCGTTATGATGTGCGAGTTAGGCTGATTCCTTCGCAGCGCACTCAGATTGAAGACATTGGTACTCTCTGGGTTTGGAACAATCATGGCGAGTTGGTGCAACTCAAAGATCTGATTTCAATCAAGCAGGAAAAAACCACATTAACAATCACGCGTAAGAATCGGGAACGGGCGGTTAGTTTGCATGCGAATGTGGCCTCAGGTGCGTCTCAAGCGGATGCGATTGCGGAGGCGACGCGTCTTGCCGAAGAAGTTTTACCCGAAGGTTATCATGTCGTTCCCGGGGGAAACACGCAGACGTTTAAAGAATCTTTCAAAAGTCTCAATTTTGTTTTGTGGTTAGGGCTGTTGATTGCTTATATGGTGTTGGCGTCGCAATTCAATAGCTATTTGCATCCGTTGACGATCCTTTTGGCATTACCTTTCAGTATTACTGGAGCGCTTTTGGCATTGTGGGTGACGGGACAGTCCATGAATATTTATAGTTTTATTGGAATCGTATTGCTCATGGGAATTGTGAAAAAGAATTCGATTTTGTTGGTGGAATTCACCAATCAGTTGCGAGCGCAGGGGAAGCCTGTCATGGAAGCCCTGATTGAAGCTGGGCCGGTGCGGCTGCGGCCGATTTTGATGACCTCTTTGGCGACCATCGCGGCGGCGATTCCCCCAGCGATGGCGTGGGGGCCGGGTTCTGAAGTGTTGCGGCCCATGGCCACGGTTGTCATTGGTGGAATCATTGTTTCAACAACATTAACCATTTTTGTGATTCCTTGTATCTATTCGATCTTTGTACGATGGGAAAGAAAAAAGGTTTTGGATTAAAAGTTGATTTCTCAGGAAGATTTGCCTATAATCAAGGTGATTTTAAAGGAGGTAACTTATGGCTGCAGCTCATATTACAGATGAAAAAACTTTTGATGACGAAGTTTTAAAGTCATCCGTTCCGGTTTTGGTGGACTTTTGGGCCGAATGGTGCGGTCCTTGCCGGATGATCAGCCCCATTGTGGATGAAATTGCCAAGGAATTGCAAGGCAAGCTTAAGGTGGTCAAAATCAATGTCGATGAGGCCCAGCAGTTGGCAATCAAGCACAATGTGATGTCGATTCCAACCCTTTTGATCGTCAAAGACGGAAAACTGGCTGATCACATGGTTGGAGCGATGCCCAAAGATCAGCTGTTACAAAAGATCAAGCCTCATTTGGGATAATCGTTTAAAGTTTCAGCTCTCGGTCAAGTGTTGAGTTTATAGGAAAACTGCCGAGAGCTGATTGTTTTTCAAGACAGGCAAGGAGCTTCTTTATGCTGATTTCTTTTTGCAAATCTAAAATTGCACACGCAACGGTGACTGACGCCCATCTGCATTACGAAGGGAGTATTACTGTTGATGAAAATCTTCTCAAAGCCGTTGGGATCATCCCTGGCGAGCATGTGCATGTTTTGAATTTGAGTACCGGCTCTCGGATCGAGACCTATGCCATTGCCGGAAAAGCGGGGTCTGGAGAAATTTGTCTCAATGGTCCGGCCGCCCGATGCGGAGTGGTAGGGGATAAGGTGATTATCTTGAGTTATGGGTTCTTTACGCCCGCAGAGGCCAAAAAGTTCAAGACCAAAATTATTCACGTGGACGCTCAAAATAAAATTCGTCGGTAAAATTTGAATGCGATGTTTGAGTGATCCATGAGCGAACTCTGAGGCCCGTCATCAAACTGGTTTTTCAATTCTAGTGGTTTAACA
>JANLHA010000230.1 GCA_024653845.1 Candidatus Omnitrophota bacterium
CGTGTTTTTGATTGAATTCTGTCTGAATTTTCCGACGACGCTCGCACTCTTGCATGGCCTCTCTCATCGCCAAACTGATCTTGTCGGCATACATGATGACTTCGCCATTGATATTGCGCGCGGCGCGGCCGGAAACTTGAATGAGCGATGTTTTGGAACGCAAGAACCCTTCCTTATCCGCATCAAAAATGGCGACCAGTGAGACTTCCGGCAAGTCCAATCCCTCGCGCAACAAATTCACTCCGACGAGACAATCAAACTTTTTCATCCGCAGATCTTGCAAGATTTTCGCACGGTCAATCGTCTCAATATCCGAATGAAGATATTTTACCTGCAAACCCTTTTCTTTCAAGTAATCTGTCAAATCCTCCGCCATCCGCTTGGTCAACGTTGTGACCAAAACCCGTTCATTTTTTTCAGCGCGTTTTTTGACCTGAACGACCAAATCATCGACCTGGCCCGCCGTGGGCTTAATAATGATCGGTGGATCAATGATTCCCGTCGGACGAATGATCTGCTCCGCCACATACCCTTGACTCTCTTTGAGTTCATAGGCGGCTGGGGTTGCCGAAACAAAGACCCACTGCTTGACGAGATTGACAAATTCTTCGAATCGCAGCGGCCGATTATCCAAACATGATGGCAAACGAAATCCATGTTCCACCAGCGTTTCTTTCCGCGCCCGATCCCCTTCATACATCCCCCGAATCTGCGGAATGGTCACGTGCGACTCGTCGATCAAAACGAGAAAATCTTCCGAAAAATAATCGAGCAAGCAAAACGGCCGGCTCCCCGGTGGACGTCCCGAAAGGGCACGTGAATAATTTTCAATGCCATGACAAATTCCCATCTCTTTGAGCATTTCCATATCGTAGCGTGTGCGAGCATTGAGCCGTTGAGCTTCAAGAAGTTTACCTTGGGCTTTCAATTGCGTCAGGCGAACCTCAAGCTCTTCGCTAATTTCTTTGATCGCGTGCTCAAGGCGAGGCGGCGAAATGATGAAATGCTTGGCCGGATATACTGCGGCCCTCGTCAGCTCTGATTTTTCATGACCCGAAATCGGATCAATTTGCGAAATCTTCTCAACCTCATCGCCAAAAAATTCGATACGAAGCGCATCTTGGCGATACGCCGGGAAAACTTCCATCACATCGCCTCTGACACGAATTTTCCCTCGAGTAAAATCAAAATCATTGCGCTCGTATTGGATATTGATCAACTGTCGAAGCGCTTCATCGCGATCCAATTGTTGCCCTTTTTCCAAACAGACCAAAGAGTTCTGATAATCCTCCGGCGACCCCAAATTGTAAATGCAGGAAACACTCGCCACAATCAACACATCCCGACGAGACATGATCGAAGTGGTTGCTGCCAAACGCAACCGGTCCAAACGGTCATTGATCGACGAATCTTTTTCAATATACATGTCCGTCTGAGGAACATAGGCCTCAGGCTGATAATAATCATAATAACTGACGAAATATTCAACCGCATTGGTTGGAAAAAATTCTCGAAATTCGCTGTAAAGTTGGGCCGCAAGGGTCTTGTTATGAGAAATGACGAGTGTCGGGCGGTTGATTTTGGCAATGGCGTTCGCCAAAGTGAATGTTTTACCGCTACCCGTCACCCCCAAAAGAGTTTGGGCTCGAACACCTGCTTGAGCATTTTTAACGAGTTGGTCCACCGCCTCAAGCTGTTCGGTGACAGGCGCAAAAGGCGAACGGAGGATGAAGTGATCCATAGATTAATCTTATGAGGAAGACGATGTGGTGTCGAGGGCTTTTTCGATGCGTTCAAAAATCCGATCCACGGTGCTGTCATTCTGGTAACTTTTGAAATCTTTTCCAGGCAACGATGAAACCGTCAGATAACGAATTTCAATTTCTGAAACACGGTCCCGGGAGCGGATAAAAATATTCAGTCTGGCATAGCGAGTTCCCACGACCATATGGGTTTCACGAATCTCGGTAAGAAGAAGGATTTCTTTTTCATAGAGGTCTGTTCCTCGGTCTTGCTCATAGACCGAGGGAGCCACTTGATCCTGGATTTTCCAGCCCAAATCTTCCAAAGATTCTTTGGTTCCCGCCAAGGCCTGATCATAGGCCACAAAAAACCGTCGAGAATAAGGTTTTTTATCTTGTAGATAGATGGGAATTTGCGACGAAGCGCAGCCGATGAAAAATAGGATGAAAAATACAGAGAGTCTTTTCATATCACTCAACAAATTTTTCCATGTTTGTAGGGCCGTTTTTTATTTTTTTGTGCTTTCTGCTCGATCTCAGATTCGATATCAATTTTCAATCCACCACAAAGATCCAACAACCGAATGAAAGAGTCCGCAAGTTCTTCACGAAAGTTGGCGTGATCCTGGACACGATGCGCTTCCATCGCCTCAGCCAATTCCGTGACGATGAGCATCAATGCTTCCCCGACATTGCGCTCTGTTTCCCAGAACCCTTTCTCGACGGCAATCGAATGACAAAGCTCTGACAATTCATTCAACGATTTTCCTTTGATCATGGTCTCTTCCAAGGTGTCCTCCTTGATTATGATTTCCAAAACTGCTTCATATCGTTTGGCAATTCTGATTTGACCGAAATTTTTTTATGATACACGGGATGCTCAAATACAATTTCACTGGCATGTAAGGCTAACCTTTTAAAATCGACCGTAAAATCTTTGCGAAATGCATAAACCCGCTCCCCTAACAAGGGATTTCCAATATGCGCAAAATGAATTCGAATCTGATTTGTTCGTCCCGTTTTGGGCCAGACATCCACAACACTGAAATCTGGCTTCCTGGAAATGACCCGATACTCTGTAACCGCGGATTTAGGTTTCACTCGACGCTGAAATTGCCTCTGATGATAATCGACAATAGCCTTTTGGATTTCTCCTTCCGAATGCTGCAAATGCCCACGTACAAACGCCGTATATCTTTTCTCAACCGCCCCTTTTTGAAATTCCTGCATCATTCGCTGCTGATGTTGCTTCCCTTTGGCATAAATGATCACCCCTGAAGTTTCACGGTCCAAACGGTGACACGGATGAAGTTGAAAATTCTCCCCTTCAGCGTACTGCCGATTGACAATCGAAGTCAACGTGTTCTTTTCTTGTTTAGGTGAAGGGATAACCAGAAGTCCTGCAGGTTTATCAAACACGATCAGGATGTCGTCTTCATGCAAAACATCGATCGTCTTTTCATTCATGATGATGATTCAGAATTTTCAGCCTCTTCGTCCTCATCAGAAAACTGGGCTTCCAAAAGGCTGGTCATATAATTCAATTTTCGAATCACGATGACAGGGAAAATGATAAAAATCCAAAGATAGAGCGCGACCAAAATAAAAGCTTGGCCTGTCGTTAAATGCAACACATTGTCCATCGACTTGTACTCTCCTTAAATGATTTACAAAATCGCCCCCTGATCTTCGTCTGAGGGCTCCTTTTTTTCATTGATTGCAGATTGGATATATTCTTCCAAAAGGATTTTGTCTTTTTTAGAAATGTCCGTAAAATAAATTGCAACATTAAAAGCCTGTTGCTTGCCATCTTGCTCAACACGAACAACCACTCCATCACAAGAAAGTTTTTTGGTTGTCACTTTTCCTTTTTGTTTGAAAGGAAGAAGAAACTGTACCCTGATCTTGCTCATCAAGTCGATGACCCGGTTAACCCGGCAATAAACGCCAGATGAACTCAAGTTTTTGGTCTCACTGACAAGATCAAAGTCCTCCCCACCTACTTTCAAAGGAACACTTCCTTGAACACGAGGACTTCTACGACGCTCTGAGGAGCCGTTTTGATTCATTTTAGACAACCTCCTTCGAGGAAATCGCAACGATTAGGCGGCCTTTTCAGCGGACTGTTCGGCTGGTTTGCTCTGAGTGACTGCTTTCCAACAATTTCGGTTGCAATAATATGCGCCGTTGCGGTAATAGCGCTTGGCTTTCTTAAGTCTTTTTTTGCAGGAAGGACAGGTGACTATTGCTGTTGCTTCTTTTTGTTGCTCTGCCATAACGTAACTTCTCTCCTTTCATTCGTCAAACTTGCTGTCAAAAGGCATTCTTGGCCGATCGACTCTTGTCGATTATATCACAATATTTTTGGGTGACAACCGGTTTTTAGAATCCCCTTTCTTCGGAAAAATACGGTCAAACCTATAATTTGTGCTCCAGGACGCGGTGTTGTCTCCATCGTTCAATGGGGTAAATGACAAAGTTCAGCAGTATGAAAGATAAGAAAAAAGAACCTGCTGAGACCCACCAGCCATAATGAGGATCTCCTCTTCCTGTAACTTTCAAAGGCCCAGCCAAAACCATCATTAACAACATATGTGTCACATAAATGGCATAAGAATATTCTCCAATCCAACGGTCGAACCGACTCCCCCTTGTTAAATAAAAGATAAACGGCAATCCTGCTCCAAGAATTAAAAGATACAATAACGCCTTGAGAAAAGATGAGAATGGGATCAGATCAAAAAAGATGGTGAGAGCCAAAACCAAAATAAAAACCATGACATTCAGCGCCAAAGGAATGCGCCGACCCTGAAGACGCTGATAAACCTTATAAGAAAAAATGCCAAGAATAAAGAAAGCCAATTCGATAGGGAAAAAGCGATATGTCCAAGGGTCCTCATTGAACCTAAGATCATAATAGAGAAGAAAAATCCGTAATAAAGCGCTTGCCATAAAAATGCATAAAAGATACCTCCTCCTCATTCGGACTAGAAAAGGCGCCAAGAGATAAAACATCAATTCTAGGCTCAACGTCCAAGCCTGTGGTATGAACATAAAGTTAGAAATTTTGAGGCCTCCCATCAGGATCAAAACATCTTGTCCAAAAATAAGAAGATTAGCAAGAATCATGATCAACAAAAATGGGCTCCACTCATTTTGAGATAAAAGCGTTATCCAGAGAGGATGGGGATAAAATAAAAAATGGAAGATTAACGTCAAAGCCAAAACTAAAAAATAAAGTGGATAAATGCGAAGAAAACGATTGGTGATAAATAAGGAATACGAGTGAGCATATTTCTCATTAAGAATGAGCGCCATATAAAAACCGGAAATGACGAGGTATGGGCAGCGACAACAGCCAACGCCAAAATGACTCGTAATATTCCCATAAACACCATTCCAATTTTTTATAAAATCTACAGCTTGTGTTCCAATACCCGTTTTTGCCTTAGCCGTTCCATGGGATAGATAATAAAATTCAAGAGAATAAAAGATAAAGAGAAAGACCCCAAAATCACCCACCAACTATAAAAAGGG
>JANLHA010000232.1 GCA_024653845.1 Candidatus Omnitrophota bacterium
CCTGTCGATGATCAATCACCTGTAAAGCTGTCATAAGAAATTTTTGTCTTTTTCGTTGGAGATCAGGGATTGCTTTTTCCACGCTGACCCGCTTACCTCGAGCAGCGCGATGAGCTTCAGATGAGTAATAGCCCTCCTTCTTCACGCTTATATAATCTTCATGATATCCAAGAACATCCGTCATGTGATCTTCCAAAAATAATTGATCCGAAAGAAGATGGCTAGCTTGATCAGCAATAAACTCGTGCAGCGATTGGTCCCTCAAAGAAGAATATTGAAGCCCTCTTTCAAATAAAATTTTATGCATGATCTCATGAGCAAGGATTTGAAAATAAAGAGTCATTCTTTGAGAGGGCTCTACGTCCTCGAAAAGTTTTCCACCAATTTCCAGTGCCGCATTTGAACCCCGGCGATACCCATACATTTTAATTTCCGTGACACCTGACGCAATTATAGAAAATGAGTCAACTGCGATTCCACCCATGATTTGATTCGGTTCGGGAGAAAGACTAGCTTGTAGAAAGAAAAGAATGGCCATGGCATCCACCTGAGCCAATTGATCTCGCAGAAAAATGTCTCCTGAAAATTCCTCCCAGGCTCCGCTTGCCTTAGCCCTTTTAGAAATAAATTCTCCAACCAAAGGGGTTAATTCCTTTATCATTCGTTGATAAGTCATTTCATCATAAACCACTCCCTCTTCACCCTGATCTTGTCTTAAAAATTGAGCTGCATACAAACTCGCGGCATAAAGGCGAAATGCTGTTGGCATCTTGTCATCGTCATCTGGCTGCGCCTTATCAAAAATCACACGCAGAAGCAATTCTTTATTAGAAGAATGTCGCGAAAGAACTAAAAATCCCACCCTATCATTAGGATCTGATTGCTTTAGAAAATCCACCATACTTGCGACAAAATAATTTCCTGACAAGAAAAGTCCCAGCCTCTCCTCGTCATACGGAACAAATCGACCGGCAAATTCTTCTTCAAAAAATTTTGCTATGATAGGAGAGCTTCTTAATTCCCTAGCAAGACCTGAAACAATTTCAGCTTTCACATCTACATCAGACTGACGATAAATATCCAATAATTCATTAAATGTAGCCTCAGAAAACTCTTGATCCTCTCTCCCCTGATGTCTGGCTGCATTTTGTGCCAACTGCCCCAATGTTTGTAACCGAACTTCCAAATTCTGCATGACCAAGTCTTGCTTGTACCGCAGCATGATAATCTCATCATAGAGACGTCGGAAATGAGTTCTTTTCTTCAAAGTTGTCTTCTTCAATCTTTGATATTCAGCCTCTTTTTCCCTCAACAATATAGAAATATCTCGTTTAGATTCATTCAATGTTGAAATATTCTCTGTCATCAAATTCACTAATCGGCGGGAAGTTATCAAAGGCACATCATGGCGGGCCAATTGCTGAAATGCTCTTAACATTCTGATTTGATAAACTGAATCTTGAGAAATAGATTCCTCAATATTCAATCCCACTCTGACCGTGATGTCAAAACTGGTCTTTGACACCCTAGGATTCCAATGCTCCACGAGCATTTCAAAAATCTCCACTTTTGATCCGATAAAAACATCAGCCTTTAACAGAGCTTGATACAATGCTTCTCGTAATCCTAATTCTCGATTATAAGCAGACAAAAAAAGATAAAATTCTTTAGCCCTATCTTTGTTCCAAATTGCTTTTCTATAAAACACTTCTAATTGTGTAGTCAATTTCCCTGGTGCTGTTCTTGCAAGCTGTTCCCGGAAATCCTCTCGGAAATATAAAATATCAGGATCTTCCGAATCTTGTTCAAAATAATTTTCTATAAGAACTCCTTCCGGTATTTCCTCACGACTCACTCGAGTCCGTCGTAAAATATCTTCCAAAAGAGATTCTTGAATTCCCGAAATTTCTTTATTAGACAAAACAGCAGATTTCGTCACAAAATCTTTCATCACCTGATATATTTGTAATTTCTGTCTAATCGGCGTGCTTTCCTGAAATGAAAAAACATATAAATTACCTAAAATCTGAGAAAGAGCTTCTCGATGTCTTCCCAAAATGTGATCGACAAAGAAATGCTCAAATTCTAAATCCACGGTAAGCGAACTTCCTGATGCAAGCTGTTCTTGAATAAAACTGACGACTCCCACGGCAATGGCATCCGCATCGTAACTAAACAATTGCAGGAGAGGCACGACAGCCAATGCTTCAGCCTTTGGGAGCAAACCTCTATTTTCAACAAAGAGAGAAAACGCTTCATTAATGACCTTCTTGACTTCCTCCCCTCTCTGAGATTTTATCTTCAACTCCTCAAATTGCTTTTCTCGCTTGAGCATATCGAACCTATACTGTTCACCCAAACGGATCAATAAAGCCTCTTCTTGGGCTCTCGTCTGGACGGTATTTTGTCTTTCGGCAAACTCTCGAAGCACATCAACAATCGGCATCCCGGGGAATCGCGCATGGAGAAAAGTGACTGCTTCTTGGGTAGAAAATCTTCCTTTGATTTTCTGAGTGAATTCCAAATCGCGCTGCGGATAATTCTGACGAAAAATTGCACGCAAAGCATAATGTTCTTCCATGTCTTTAGTTTGATATCGATTGGCCTTCTGGGTAAACCAACCCATATGTTCGTCTTCAAGCCGCTCAAGAATATCGTCTACTGTTAAAAATCCTGCTTCCATCGCCACATGACCAATCTCATGCAAGAATGGTAGGAATTCATTTTCAAACTGTTCTTCGACGGCAATCATCGGCTGTCCGGCTTGATTCCAGGCCAGACCATGGATTTCGAAAGGGTTATTTTCAATGATCAATGTCTCAACCGGAGTCCGTTCAAACCAGCCAACCAAATCTCCCGTCACTGGATCCAAAATAGCATTGGTGATCAAATGCTCAACCGCTCGCTTCGTCATCACTCGTCGAACTTGAAGAACAA
>JANLHA010000234.1 GCA_024653845.1 Candidatus Omnitrophota bacterium
GGTATGAGTGTACGCCGCAGGATTGATCAGAATCGCAGCGAGGCCTTGTGCGGGGGCTTTGCCAATCGCTTCCACGATTTCTCCCTCGTGGTTCGACTGAATAATTTCCAATTGCACCCCTTTTTCTTTTGCCAGAGTTTTTAATTTCTCATTGATCTCATTTAAGGTGGTGCTTCCGTAAATGTTTTCTTCTCGCTGGCCCAAGAGCTGCAGATTAGGACCATGGATGACTAAAATTTTCTTCAAAGGGCTCTCCTTTTATTGAATATAAGCGTAACAAAACTATCTGTGTTGGCTGAGGGGGAATCCTGAGTGAACTCTGAGGCCCGTCAACAATAAGGTTCTCAATTCTAGAAAAGACGGGTCGATTGTGAACGAAGGGTTCCCCCTCAGCCAACACCTTTTATCGCTCAGCCTCGTCAATGAGCATCACCGGAATTCCGTTACGAATCGGATATTTCAACCCGCACTTGGTGCAAACAATTTTTTCGCCCTTGAGTTCAACATCGGCCTGACAAGACGGACACGCCAAAATCTTTAAAAGCTCCTGATCAACCATGTTGCTCCTTCTTGGCCATCTCGACAAATTTCATTTGCAGTTCATAGACGCTGGCATTCAAAAACCCTTCTTCTTCCTTGGTCAAGTTCCCTTTGGTTTTTGTTCGCAAAATGATCAAGGTCTCAATCAACAAACGTGCTTGGGGAAGATTGATTTCGACTTTATTGGACATGGGATTGGGAATTTCTCCCAAAAAAATCATGGCCTGCAAAGCAAGGCTAGAAATATAGTGAAGAAAACTGAATGGTTCTTGGTCTTGAGGGGCTTGAGGGGCTTGAGGCTCTGACGAAACGGCTGCTTGAGAAGGTTTTGATAAATCCGGGACGCTCTGTTCGTGATCCACCGCGTCTTTCCAGGATTCATCGACTGATTTTTTATGGTCCATATCATTTCTCCTCATATTAAGAACTTTTAGAATAACACTCCGTTTTCGCGTTGTCAATTTGCATCAAAATCAATGACGACATTGAATATCAGTTCAGAAGATTTCAAATCTGCTGGGAAAGATGGGAATGGATTGGAATCCTTGATGCTTTTTAATCCCGCCTGACGAGCATAGTCCGAAGCTTGAGTTTTCTCAGGAATCACCTGGACCTGTTTTAAAACGCCAGTTGCCGAAACCACAAATGTTAAATAAACTTCACCATCCTGAAACCGCGGATCGTCCAAATACATGTATGCCATTTTTCGAATTCTTTCGCGAACCTGCTGATGATACTTCAAATTTTTGGGCTGCGTCCCAGCCGCCGACTCTAAAAGAGAAATGGCAATCTGCCCTTTTCTGACTTTCCCATCCTGAGTTTGAACATTTGGGATCGGAGAATGGATCAGTGTTTTATCGACGATCAATTTTGCCTGAGTCACGGCCTTCTTTTTCAGCTCTTCTTTTTTGGGGGATAACATTCCTAACGAAGAAACTGGGGCAGGCAAAGATTCTTTGATGGGCAGCTGTACCGTGATTGTGGATGCCGGAACTCTTACCAAATAACTGATGATCTGTTCGGAAAGGCGGGAAATTTCTTTAGGGAGACGAACATTCTGATAAAAAACAATCATAAAAATGATACTGTGCAGTAAAAAAGAAACCACCAAGGAAAGGCGAAAAAAATTCTTCTCCAAGCTCTCAAGGGATTCTCGGATCATCACATCAATCTCTTCCTTTGCAAAGTTCTCTAAACAGGTATCGAAAGAAACGCACCGTGTCTTTGAAAGGACGGATTTTGCTCTCCTCTGCTCCATAAATGGTCTTAATACCGACGGACAGG